>SLEW01000025.1 GCA_007124575.1 Bacteroidales bacterium
GCTGCCTCCGAGGGCCATCAGGAAGATAAAGGAAAAGCCGGTGATCCTTATGCCAATGCGGTCAAGAATAATACCCCCCAGCACAGCCATGGCCAGAAAAACGTTTGGTATGGAATAGGCAGAAACAAAAAAGCCATACTCTGTCGAGGTGAAACCCAGGTTCATGCGTATCAGATCCGCAAGAGGTGCAAGGGCATCATAAAAATAATAGTTGGTGGCCATGGCAAAACTGACAATCATCAGTACAATCCATCGGGCCGTTTTCGATTCATGAAGCTTTTGTTTGATTTTTGCTACCATAACTCCGGTTTTAAAAAATGAATTTTTTCAGATAAAAGGGGTTTGCATAACCAGCTTGCCCATCATGCGTTACAGGTGCTTCTTTAGCTCCAAAAGAAAAGACCGCATCTTTTCCATGGTTTTAAGTATCTCAATGTCTTTGCGAAGGTCGTCGGGGTTTTTTTTGAGCTTATCGCCTGCACCTTTCAGGGTATAGCCGCGCTCTTTTACGAGGTGATAGATGATGTGGAAGTTGTCAATGTCATTTTGTGTGAAAAGCCTGTTGCCCTTTTTGTTCTTATGGGGCTTTATGATGTCGAACTGTTGTTCCCAATAGCGTATCAGCGAAGTGTTTACGCTGAACATGCGTGCCACTTCACCAATACTGTAGTATAATTTTTCTTGCCGGCTCTTTTCTGATTTCACCTTCTTGTGGAAAATTTTATCAAAAATATAAAAAAGAAACCGCCAAAGGAAAAAAAGTTATGCCGGCGGCATATCCAATTTCTGCGGTTTATTATATTTGCTTATTCTACATAAACAGAGTCATGCCTATTTTATTGACAAACACGACGATGATTATTGTTTGGCTTTTCTGCATGCTTAACGTCACCGCTTGCCCTGTTTATGCTGACACCAGGGGTGATATTGATGGCGAATCAGGCCCGGCCGCTCAATCAGCTGCTGTGGAGATGGGTTCACCTCCTTTGTCGCATGACTTTCTTGAACCAGGCGCGCTTCTCCGGGAAAGTTACCTTCCCGGCCTGGATAAACTGCCGGTATTTGCCTCCAACCTGTTGCCGGACACCAGTTTTCAAAGCATTAAGCAGTTGTATTCAAGCACTTTCCATTATGGAAATGGTCTCCTGCCGGGTACACGCTTTATAAGCGATGATTATACAAAAGCTGAGGGTGTGTTTACTTTCAGAGGAGGATTAAAGCGCGATGTGCCCGTATCCGGGAAAATTTCCGGTATACCTGAGACCATTACCCGGAAATGGACGCATGTCACCCATTATGATACCACGGAAACCCAATATGGCATGTGGGGCGGGGGCCAGGGTTGGACCGGACAGCCGCTGCTTGTCAGGTGGCCTGATGAAATGAGGCATGCTTTTCCATCCCTGCAAAAGGATTTTGTGAAAAATAACGGCCTTGAGGTGATCGCTGGTTCCTTAAGTGGTCATGTCTATTTTCTCGACTTTGATACCGGCACGGAGGTTCGCCCCTCCATACAAACGGGTAATCCAGTAAAGGGAACGCCCATGCTGGATCCCCGGTTGAACGGCATGTTGTATGTCGGGGATGGTGTTCCTCACAATGAATTATTTGGTATTCGCATGATTGACCTGCACCGTCATGAGCCGGTATACTTTTTTTCAGGCCATGAAGATGTAAAAGCCTACCGTCGCTGGGGGGCCTTTGACAGCAGCCCTCTGCTTGTGGGCGATTATATTTACTGGCCCGGAGAAAACGGAGTGTTGTATAAATTCCTGTTGCAGGACAACGTGGTTCGCCTCGTAGCCAGGATGGTTTATCACGTGCGCGGAGCACAGGCGGCAGGTATCGAATCCAGCCTGGCGGTGTATAAGAACTATGGATATTTTGGGGATAACCACGGAGGGATCATGTGTGTTAATCTGCTGACCATGGAGCCAGTATGGTATTATAACAATAAAGACGACACTGATGCAACCATCGTGCTGGAGGTGGAGGATGGCGTGCCCTATCTGTATACCGGCAGCGAGGTAGACCTTCAGGGCGAGGAAGGATATTGCCGTTTTGTTAAACTTAATGGCATGGATGGCAGCCTGGTATGGGAGCAGAGGATCAGAGCTTACCGGGCAGACCACTATGGGAGGGAGCTTCCAGGCGGAATGTTTGCCACGCCCCTTTTAGGCAGAAAGAATGCTTCCGGACTTATATTTGCAAACATTGCCCATACCGACTCAGAGGGTAAAGGCGAGCTTATTGCTAAGAACACAACCACCGGAGAAATTGTTTTCAGAACTGAGCTGCAATCCTACTCCTGGTCTTCGCCGGTGGGCTTGTATAATGAAGAAGGCGACCTGTATATATTCACCGGGGATTCTACCGGAAACGTATATATAATAGAAGGACGTAACGGTCAGGTGTTACTTAGGAAGCGTGCAGGAAGAAACTTTGAAGCTTCACCCGTAGTCTTTGGAAACAGTATAATTATTGGTTCGCGGGGCAGGGAGATCTACAGGTTTGATGTGGAATAAATATCCTTTTTGGGTGCTTGTTATAATGGGAGGTCCGCATAGCCAATGCGCACCGCGTGGAAAAGATGGGGCTGGTGTTTACGACAAGGACTGGTTAACACGTGATGCACGTTCGATAATAATCTCAAACTCTTCGGGTGACAAGTCATTGTAGAAGTAAGGAACAGGATTGACGGTTCTGTCGTTGCGGTGTACTTCATAGTGCAGATGCGGGGCCGTGGATATACCGGTATCACCTACGCGTCCGATTACTTCGCCACGTTTTACCTGCTGTCCTCTGCGCACTTCAATTTTACTCATGTGGGCATAGCGTGTTATGTACCCATATCCGTGGTCGATCTCTACCATAAGGCCATATCCATGGCGGTTTCTTTCTGCCCTGATTACCTCGCCGTTGCCGGTGGCATAGATCGGTGTTCCGTTGGGAGCAGTGAAGTCTACCCCATGATGCATACGCATCGTTTTATATACGGGGTGCATGCGCA
>SLEW01000080.1 GCA_007124575.1 Bacteroidales bacterium
ATAGCCCTCAGTTTACTGGCAGCATCTTCCAGTCTTCTTGGATCAAGTTTGTTATTCACCATAATACACTATTTTTATTATCGTTAAAACCATATTTTTTACAAATCTAGCAAATATATAAATATGTTTTCAGGTATAGTATCTTTTTATTGTTTTTTTTGCTTTTTTGCCCTGGGTTATCCATAAAGCACTCTATGATCCGAACAACCTCAACTTTGTAAACCCTTCACCCAGGAACATTTTTACAGCCATATCCGGTAAACAAACAGATTCCTCACTTCGTTCGGAATGATGAACCTCAACCTCTGTTATCTTTTCTGGCTACAAACTTTTGAGGAGAAAAACTCCCTGTTCATCAGGGCAATGAAGTCCACGGAGATTCCTTTGGGGCAATCAAACTCGCATCCATACGTATTAGAGCAAAACCCGAATCCTTCTGCATCCATTTGTTTAACCATTTTGTCTACGCGCTCTTTGCTTTCTACTTTGCCTTGGGGGATCATGGCATACTGGGCTATTTTGGCAGCTGCATAGAGCATGGCTGATGAGTTTTTGCAGGCTGCCACGCAGGCTCCGCAGCCAATGCAGGCAGCTGCGTCAAAGGCTTTGTCGGATATAAGTTTGCTTACGGGATTGCTGTTGGCTTCCGGTGCGCATCCGGTGTTGGTGCTGATAAATCCTCCGGCATGCATGATACGCTCGAAAGAGCTGCGGTCCACTGCCAGATCTTTGATGACTGGGAAGGCACTGGCTCTCCATGGTTCTATAACGATAGTGTCACCATCAGTAAATTCGCGCATGTGCAGTTCACAGGTGGTAGTGTTGCGCATGGGGCCGTGTGGCCTGCCGTTGATATACAAGCCGCAAGTACCGCAAATGCCCTCGCGGCAGTCGTGTTCGAAGGTTATGGGTTCGTTGCCCCCCTCGATAAGCTGCGTGTTAAGGTAGTCAAGCATCTCGAGAAATGACATTTCGGGTGAAACGTCTTTGAGGGGATAGGTCTTGAATGAACCTTTGGCTTTGGCGTCTTTTTGCCGCCATATTTTTAGTGTAAAATTCATATGCTTATATCTTTATCAAAAAGTCAAAAAGTCAAAAAGTCTGCTATTAGCTTTTGGCTATTAGCTATTGGCTATTGGCATGGAGCCCGGTAACCCTTATTTATAACTTCGTTCCTTAAGTTCTACAAATTCGAATTGCAGGGGTTCTTTGTAGAGTTTGGGTTTTTCTTTATCTCCCTGATACTCCCAGGCACCTACCCAGGCATATTCCTTGTCATTTCTTTTTGCTTCTCCTGTTTCGGTCTGGTGTTCTTCCCTGAAGTGAGCGCCGCATGATTCTTCACGCTGCAAGGCGTCTTCGCACATCAGCCGTCCAACTTCAAAGAAGTCTGCCACCTTCAGAGCCTTTTCGAGCTCCTGGTTTAATTCATCTTCAGAACCGGGGATACAGATATCTGTCCAAAACTCTTTTTCAAGTTTATCAAGCAAGGCCATACCTTCTTTAAGGCCTTTAGCGTCGCGACGCATGCCGCAATGGTCCCACATGATCTTTCCGAGGCGCTTATGAAAGCTTGAAGCGGTTTGTTTTCCTTTTACCGCCATGATGCGTTTGACCTTGTCGGCTGAGGCTTCGGAGGCTTCCGTAAATTCAGGGGTGTCGGCGGCAATTTTTCCTGTGCGGATGTCGTCAGCCAGGTAATCGCTGATGGTGTTAGGCAGGATAAAATAGCCGTCGCCGCAGCATTGCATCAGGGAGCTTGCTCCCAGTCTGTTGGCGCCATGGTCGGAGAAGTTGCTTTCTCCGATGGCGAACAGCCCGGGAATGGTGGTCATCAGGTTGTAGTCGACCCACAGGCCACCCATGGTGTAATGTCCGGCCGGATAGATCCGCATGGGTTGTTTGTAGGGATTAATGCCTGTGATCTTCTCATACATTTCGAAGAGGTTGCCATACTTGTCCTGGATGGCTTTCTCGCCCTGGGCTTCGATAGCATCTTTGAAGTCGAGGTATACCGACAGCCCGGTATCGCCACATCCATACCCGGCATCACATCTTTCTTTGGCGGCCCTGGAGGCCACGTCGCGGGGCACCAGGTTGCCGAAGGCCGGATAGCGCCTTTCCAGGTAATAATCTCTTTCTTCCTCGGGAATTTCTGTCGGGTGCCGTTTGTCTCCCTTTTCTTTTGGGACCCATACGCGGCCGTCGTTACGCAGCGATTCCGACATCAGGGTGAGCTTGCACTGGTAATCGTTGAGTACCGGTATGCTGGTGGGATGGATCTGGATGAAGCTTGGATTGGCAAAAAGTGCTCCTTTTTTATAGGCACTCCAGGCTGCTGATGCATTGCTTCCCAGTCCGAGGGTGGAAAGGTAAAACACCGTGCCGTATCCGCCGGTGGCAAGCACCACGGCATGGGCTGAGTGGCGTTCTATTTCACCGGTGAGCAGGTTGCGTGTGATGATACCCCGCGCCTTGCCATCCACGACAACCACATCCAGCATGTCGCGGCGTGGATACATCTTCACCGTGCCCTTGGCAATCTGCCTGTTCAGCGATGAATAGGTGCCCAGCAGACACTGCTGGCCTGTCTGGCCTTTGGCATAAAAGGTACGGCTTACCTGAACCCCGCCGAAAGAGCGTGTGTCAAGAGATCCTCCATAATCCCTTGCAAAAGGAACACCTAATGCCGTGAAGTGGTCGATCACATCGTTGCTCACCTCGGCTGCACGATATACGTTGGCCTCACGGGCCCGGTAATCGCCTCCTTTCATCATGTCGTGAAACAACCGGTAGATAGAGTCGTTGTCGTTTTTGTAGTTTTTGGCTGCATTTATTCCGCCCTGTGCAGCTACGGAGTGCGCCCGTCGGGGAGAATCCTGGAAACAGAAAACCTTCACCTTGTAGCCCAGCTCTCCCAGCGAACTGGCAGCGGAAGAACCAGCCAGTCCGCTGCCTACCACAATGATCTCAATTTTCTTTTTGTTGGCAGCATTCACAAGCCTGAGGC
>SLEW01000279.1 GCA_007124575.1 Bacteroidales bacterium
AGCCGCAAAAGGCACAGGATGCACCGTAAAAGGTGTTTGTGGAAAAGAACCTGAAGTAGCAGGTATCCAGGATGTAATGATGTATTTCCTTAAAGGGATGTCGGTTTACGCCAACATGGCCCGCGAAAAGGGCATCACTGAGCCCAAAGTTGATCGTTTCATTCAGGAAGGCCTTTTTATGACCATCACCAATGCCAATTTCGATAAAGAACGCTTTATCGACAAGATCAGGGACGGTTTTGCCCTGCGTATTGAGTTGGAAAATAAGATGGAAGATTCAGGCATCAAAATCAACAAGGAATCACTTCCTGAGGCAGCTCAATGGAATGCTTACACCCCAGGGGAGTATGAAAGAAGGGCGCAACAAGTAGGTGTCCTGCAGATGACTGAAAATGAAGACATCCGATCACTACGGGAGCTTCTTACCTACGGCATCAAAGGCATAGCCGCTTATGCCGAGCATGCCGGGAACCTGAAACACCACAGCGACGACATCAATGCCTTCATGCAAAAGGGGTTAGCTGCCACCCTTAACGACAGCCTCAGCGCAGATGACCTGACAGGCATGGTGCTGGAGTGCGGAAAGTATGGCGTGGAAGTCATGTCACTACTCGACAAGGCCCATACCACCACATATGGTAATCCTGAAATTACCAAAGTAAACCTCGGTGTACGTAACAATCCGGGGATCCTGATCAGCGGTCACGACTTGCGCGACATGGAAGACCTCCTGGAGCAGACCAAAGACAGCGGGGTCGATGTATATACCCATAGCGAGATGCTTCCTGCCCACTATTATCCGGCTTTTAAGAAGTATGATCACTTCGTGGGCAACTATGGAAACTCCTGGTGGAAGCAGCGCGAAGAATTTGAAAAGTTCAACGGGCCCATCCTGTTTACCACAAATTGTATCGTTCCTCCGCTGAAAAGTGCGACTTACGCCGACAGGATCTACACAACCGGTTCTTCCGGCCTTGACGGTGCCACACATATTCCTGAAAGGGCTAAAGACGGGCGTAAAGACTTTTCAAAAGTCATCGAGCATGCCAAACGCTGCGAGCCACCTGTAGAGATCGAAACCGGAGAGATCACCGGTGGCTTTGCCCATAACCAGGTACTGGCCCTTGCCGACAAGGTAGTAGACGCAGTGAAATCCGGAGCCATCCGTAAGTTTTTCGTAATGGCCGGCTGTGACGGACGCATGAAAAGTCGCGAATATTACACCGAATTTGCTAAAGCCCTGCCTGACGATACCGTAATCCTTACCGCCGGATGTGCAAAATACCGCTACAATAAGTTGCCGTTGGGCGACATCGGAGGCATCCCAAGGGTACTTGATGCCGGACAGTGCAACGACAGCTACTCGCTTGCAGTAATAGCACTCAAACTAAAAGAGGTTTTTGAGCTTAACGACATCAACGAACTGCCCATTGCCTATAATATCGCCTGGTATGAACAGAAGGCCGTCATCGTATTACTCGCACTTTTATACCTGGGTGTGAAAAACATTCACCTTGGCCCCACTCTGCCCGCATTCCTGTCTCCAAATGTAGCCAACGTCCTGGTTGAAAAATTTGGTATCTCCGGTATCAACAACGTGGATGAGGACATGAAAGTTTTGCTGGCAGATGCGTAAATTGTTAATTATTTAACAACTTCGCAAAGCATTCAATTTTTTTTCTTATATTTGCCGTTAATAATTCGAAAAAAGAATTCCGGCGGCAAACCGCCACGAGCGGGGCATATCCCGGGATATGTCCCGCTCGTTTATTTGCAAGGAAGGTATTGACATTTTGACATTTTGCAAGAAAAATCATTAGCTCCCGGGACGCTACTTAGCAAATGTAAAACGAAAAAACAAGAATTATGACACTTCCTGTTCAGGTATTCATTCTCGGACTTCTCACGGTATTTCTGGTACTCCTGGTGGTAGTAGGAACCGGAAATGCCATCATTTGGGTTGTAAACCGCCATTTCCCGCCTCCCGTTAAGGATGCGGCAAGCATTGAAGACACCAGGGCAGTTAAGGCAGAGCACATGGCAGTCATCACCGCCGCCGTCCAAACAGAAACCAGGGGCAAAGGCAAGGTGACCAAAATCGAAAAGCTACCTTAAACGGCACCATATATATATTGTTTTACTTTTTTAAGCTTTGAATATATGCAAAAGATAAAGTTCTCTTTAGTTTACCGGGACATGTGGCAATCGGCAGGTAAATATGTGCCGCGGGTGGATCAGCTCACCGCCATAGCGCCCGAAATCATTAAAATGGGATGTTTTGACCGCGTGGAGACCAATGGCGGAGGTTTTGAACAGATCAACCTGCTCTTTGGCGAAAACCCCAACAAGGCCGTAAGAGAATGGACAAAACCCTTCAATGATGCAGGTATCCAGTGTCACATGCTCGACAGGTCACTTAACGGGATCAGGATGCAGCCTGTGCCTGCGGATGTCAGGCAATTGATGTACAAAGTAAAAAAGGCGCAGGGCGTAGAGGTGGTACGCATCTTTTGTGGGATGAACGACCCCAGAAATATCATCGATTCCGTTAAATATGCCAAAGAGGCCGGAATGGTCACACAAGCAGCATTAAGCATTACTTTTTCTGAAGTACACACCATAGAATATTACATCGATCTGGCCAACAAAGTTATCAAAGGCGGCGCCGATGAGATCTGCCTTAAAGATATGGCCGGCATTGGCAGGCCAGTATGGTTAGGCAAAATCGTGGCCGGCATCAAAAAAAATCACCCCGAAATACCAGTTCAATACCATTCCCATTCAGGTCCGGGCTTTGCCATGGCTTCCATTCTGGAAGTCGTTAGGGCAGGTGCCGAATATATCGACGTGGGCATGGAACCCCTCTCATGGGGCACTGGCCATGTGGATGTATTAGCCGTGCAGGCCATGCTGAAAGATGCCGGATATGACGTTCCGGAGGTTGACATGAAAGCCTACATGAAAGTACGCAGCATGAACCAGGATTTTATGGAAGATTTCCTGGGCTACTTCATTACCCCCACCAACCGCCAAATGAATTCCTTGCTTATCTCCTCCGGTCTTCCCGGTGGCATGATGGGCTCACTAATGAGTGACCTGGAAAATAACCTGGCCGATCTCAACAGATGGCTGAAGAAAAATGACAAGCCACTTCTCAACGAAGATAAACTACTTGTTAAACTTTTCCAGGAAGTGGAGCATATATGGCCAAAGGTAGGTTATCCACCCCTGGTGACTCCCTTCAGCCAGTATGTCAAGAACCTGGCCGTCATCAACGTGACACAAATAGTCAAAGGAGGTGAACGCTGGGAGATCATCCCTGACAATGTCTGGGACATGCTCACCGGAAAACTGGGCCGCCTGCCCGGAAAACTCGCCCCCGAGATCAAAGAACTCGCAGAAAAAGAAGGTAAGGAGTTCTTTACCGGTAACCCACAGGAGCTATATCCTGATAAGCTGAATGAGTTCCGCAGAGAGGTGGACGAGAACGGCTGGGAGTATGGCAAGGATGATGAAGAGTTGTTTCAGCTCGCTATGCATCCCGAACAATACCGAAACTATAAGGCAGGCAAGGCCAAAAAAGACTTTGAAAAGGACCTGGAAAAGCGCAAACGTGAAGGTGCAGGCCTATACCAAAAAGTACAAAAAGTGACCGAAAAGCCTTCTGCTAAAGATACAGCTGTTGTGCAGCCCAGCAGCATGACCGTGGATGTGGACGGCCAGAAATACAAGGTCACCGTATCTTATGATGATAATCCTTCCGCTACCGGCAACCAGCCTGGACCGGGCCAAAGCAGCCAAATCGGCCAAAGCGAAATGAAACAGGCCCCAAAGAAAGACCTGGCGGAAGTCCAGTCTCCGCTTTCAGGAACCTTCTTCCTTACAAAGGAATTGTCTGAGAAACCTGTCAAACCTGGCGACACAGTGAAAGAAGGTGATGTGCTGGGCTATATCGAAGCCATGAAGACCTATAACACCATTAAGTCTGATAAGTCAGGCAAGATAGCCGAGATCGTGAGGGAGAACGGATCGGAGGTGTTTGAAGACGACGTATTGTTCCGTATTGAAAGCTGATGCAACCATACAACACTTAATCCTTCTTTATGTCTGCTTTAGAAAACCTGTATAACATCACCGCGCTGGGCGAGCTTCTGCGCACTCCGGGTGCCATTCTCATGCTTGCCATTGGCATCTTTTTGCTTTTCCTGGGCATCCGCAAAAAATATGAACCCCTGTTGCTGGTTCCCATCGGCTTTGGCGTCATCCTTGCCAACCTTCCGGGTGCAGGCATGGGCATCGTGCAGGAAGAGATGGTCCAGTTTGAAGATGGCAGGTACATGAACCTGCTGGAGATTGCCGGGGAGTATGGAATCATGAACTACCTGTATTACATGCTGATCAAAACGGGTTTCCTCCCTCCCATCATCTTTTTAGGCGTGGGTGCCCTCACCGATTTTGGCCCCATGCTGCGTAACCTCCGTTTATCGTTGTTTGGTGCAGCTGCCCAGCTTGGAATTTTCAGCGTGTTTTTTGCTGCCATCGCGGTAGGATTCACAGCACAGGAAGCCGGTGCCCTTGGCATCATCGGAGGTGGAGATGGCCCCACTGCCATTTACATCTCCATCATGTTGGCACCACATATGCTTGGGCCGATTGCCATAGCTGCATATTCTTATATGGCGCTCGTTCCTGTTATCATCCCTCCGATAGCCAACACCTTGTGCAGCAATAAAGAACTGAGCATTAACATGAAGGCCATGGACAGGCAGTATCCTGCCAAAAGGGAAATCAAGAACATGGCAGCTGTTAAGATCGCTTTCCCGGTGGTACTTGGCATTGTTGTAGCCTTTTTTGTGCCCACTTCAGTGCCCCTCGTAGGCATGCTGATGTTCGGCAACCTGATCAAAGAGATCGGGGTGGCCACCGGTCGGCTCACTGACGCTGCCACCGGCCCGATCATGAATACCGCAACAATCTTCCTGGGACTCGCAGTCGGTGCCACAATGACCTCGGCCACGTTCCTGGATGTCCGCACGCTGGGGATCATCTTCGGAGGCCTGATCGCCTTCGCCATCTCCGTGATGGGAGGTATCGCCGCCGTGAAGATCTATAACCTCTTCGCCAAAAAGAAGATCAACCCGCTCATCGGTGCCACCGGTCTCAGCGCCGTGCCCATGGCCTCACGCGTGGCCAATGAGATCGCCATCAAACATGATTCCGGAAATCACCTGCTGCAATATTGTATGGCGTCAAACATTTCCGGGGTTATAGGATCTGCCGTGGCCGCAGGGGTGCTTATCGCCTTCCTGGCCTGAGAATGTGCCAATGTGCTAATTAGTGGAGTTTTGTAATGGTTAGCGCGTGATGGAGTTGTACTTTGACGGCATCAGGGCTTTAGTTTGTCAGCATAGATGAACGCGGATGACGCGGATGGCCTTCGGCCAACACGGAGCATCCGCGTTCATCCATGTTTTCTCACTAAAAAGAACCTTTCCTTCAATGAAAAACTATATTCTTGCTTAACCCACATATTATCAATCAATTAGCACATTGGCACATTAGCAAATTGGCACATTCTCAGTCCAGGAAGAGATGCACATGACGGTCTGTGTCGTTGATCAGTCCAAAGGGGGTTACAGACCCGGGTGTCAGCCCCAGGTATTTCCAGTACCTGACCGCCTCCTCTACGGTAGGAACAGCCGGATGCTAATAGTAATCATACCCGGTATCCAGCTGATTCAATAGCTCATATAATTTCGGATCTCCACGCATGAGGGCAAAATTATAAAAATAGATCGCTAATCTTTACTATTTTTACGGCTTTAATCAGAATACACAAATTTTACGGCCTTAATCAGAATACACAAACAGTATGTCCCCATCAAAAAACACAAAGAAATATGTAATGATTACCCGCCTGATCGTCATGCTGGTAGTCATCGGAGCCATTTTTACCATTCACAACATGCGACAAACAGTTTTAGCCCCGGGGGACCTCCCGGAAAAGTTCATCCATGACCACCAGGTAGATGTTTTTGATCTTCCCACCTTTGAAGAACGCAGGGAAAGGGTCCTGGCAGAGGTTGAAGCAGACATCATCATCATGTCCACTGCCGCCAACCCGGATTTTCGCTATGTGACCGGCTTCCCTGAAAGACAGGGCATCGTGGTCATCATGCCCGGCAAGGAAGAATCTTACCAGCTCTTTGTAACACCCCGGGAGATCTACACGGTGATGTGGACAGGTGAGGTTTATGGAATGGAAAGGGCTGTTGAGAAGTTTGGCGCCGATGCAGCTCATGCTTTAGATGATTTTGAGGAGATGCTTCCCGGCCTGCTGGAAGAAAGATCACGCATATATATACATAACCAGGACGACCGTATCCGGAAAATGGTTGAACCACTTATCGCGGGCAACACAGAGATCCATGATATCGCACCCATACTGCATGAGCACAGGGTTTTCAAGGATGACTGGGAAATTGTCCAGCTGCGCCAGGCAGTGGATGTTACAGTCAAGGCCCACCAGTATATTCTGGAAGCCGTCCGACCCGGGATGAAAGAGTATGAGGTACAGGCAGAGATCGAATACATCTTCAGGCGCAACGGCTTGGGGCCTGGGTTCCCGTCGATTGTGGGATCAGGGCCCAACAGCTGCCTCCTGCATCATACCCGTAACGACCGCGTGCTGAAGGATGGCGATGTGCTACTCATGGACGTGGGAGCCTCCAGCCTGGGCGGATACACGGCGGACGTGACCCGAACCATCCCGGTAAATGGCACCTTTACCCCGGAACAGCGGAAGATCTACGAACTTGTCCTGAATGCCAGTGAACAAGCCACCAACAAGATGAAGCCAGGTTACAGGATGCTTGACGGACATCACCTGGCCACAGACATTATGGTAGAAGGTCTCTATGAAATGGGCCTGATACCCGACACGACCTCATGGTGGCAAAAGCGCTTTTATATACAACATCGGATAAACCATTATATCGGGTTACAGGTGCACGACGCCGGTGAATACGGCTTCGACACCGATGCCCGCAACGAGCACATCCTGACCCCGGAGATCAGGGGCAGGGAAATCAAGCCCGGCATGGTAATGACCAATGAGCCCGGTCTTTATTTTATGGTAGGACTGCTGGATGGCATCCACGAGATGTTCGGACACCTGGCCTCCGAAGAAGAGCTGAATGCCTTTGTGGAAAAAGTGCGTCCCATCTATGAGCAATATGAAGGCATCGGCGTGCGCCTGGAAGACAATATCCTCGTTACGGAAGACGGAAATATCAACCTCTCCGCAGGTGCCCCTAAAACCATTAAGGAGATCGAGGCGGCCATGTAATAATCGAATTAATGCCTGAAGAGATATTGGGTTTAGGAATTAAGGTTGCAGATGGAACGCGGATTTTGGAATTTGTCCTAAGCAACGAAAAGAATCCCGGGATTTAAAACTGCCAGAGGGATTATAATTATAAAAGATTATGATGCTTAAAACTGCGATCATATTTCTGGTTATCATGTTTGGATTTACTGGTATTTCAGCCGGTGAAAAGCCCGTGAATACGGACCATCCTGTTTTGCAGCTGGAAAGCAGGGAAATCGACATGGGGCAGCTGGTATCAGGAGGGCGGGTTTCCGGTGAGATACATATCACTAATGCCGGTAGTAAGGATCTGCTGATCAGCAGGGTGAGAAGTTCCTGCGGGCTGATGATACCCATATGGCCGGATGAACCCATAGCTGAAGGAAATGAGGTTGTCATCCGCTTCAGGTACAATACCAGCCGCCTTGGGCCTTTTAATAGGAATATTATCATACACAGCAACGGCCATCCTAAAACCCATGTGGTCAAAGTGACCGGTGAGGTGATTCCATCCAGGAAAAATGATGAACCCTAAAAGGATGCATTTTTACTGAATTAACCAGGTTAGGTAAATACAAAAAATATTGGCAATTTTGCCCCCAACAAGCATTTTCTTAAACCCTAAATACGCTTATCATGCCAAAAATATCAGAAAAAGGGCATATGATGCCCGCATCCCCCATTCGTAAGTTAGTCCCATATGCTGAACAGGCTAAAAAAAGAGGTGTTACCGTGTACCACCTGAACATTGGCCAGCCCGACATCCCCACGCCGCAGTCGATGATCGACGCCATGCATAATCTCGACATGGAGGTTATTGCCTACAGTCATTCTGCAGGCATTCTGTCCGTCAGGGAAAAAATGTGCGAATATTACGCAAGACACAACATCCATGTTACTCCAGATGAAATCATCATTGGTGCAGGAGCATCCGAAGCTATCCTCTTTGCTGTGCAGTCCTGTCTGAATCCCGGTGATGAGATGATCACCCCGGAACCCTTTTATGCCAATTACAATGGCTTTGCCATAAGTGCAGGAGTGACGGTAAAACCAATTCCCTCAACCATAGAAGACGGTTTTGCCTTACCCCCTATTGAGGAGTTTGAAAAGGCCATTACCGAAAAGACAAAGGCCATCATGATCTGCAACCCCAACAACCCCACTGGTTATCTCTACTCAAAAGAGGAGCTGGAGGTGTTGCGCAAAATCGTTAAGAAATACGACCTGTATCTGTTTGCTGATGAAGTATACCGGGAGTTCTGCTATGATGGCACTACCCATTATTCTGTGATGAACCTGGAGGGCATTGATGACAATGTGGTGCTTTTCGATTCGGTAAGTAAGCGTTACAGTGCTTGTGGCATCCGGATTGGTGCCATGGTTTCGCGCAACAAAGAAGTCATGCAAACGGCCATGAAGTTCGCTCAGGCACGCTTAAGCCCGCCATCCCTTGGTCAGATTGCCACCGAGGCGGCCCTGGATACTCCTGACAGTTATTTTGAAGGGATCATCAGCGAATACCTGGCCCGCCGAAATACCGTAGTGGAGGCTATGAGCAAGATGGAAGGAGTAATTTGCCCGACCCCAAAAGGTGCATTCTATGTCACACCAAGTCTTCCCATCGACGACAGCGATAAATTCTGCCAGTGGCTGCTGGAAGATTTTAACTATGAAAACCAGACCGTGATGCTGGCCCCCGCCACAGGATTCTATGCCACACCAGGTGCCGGGAAGAAGGAAGTCCGAATCTCCTACGTGCTCAACGTGGAAAACCTGAAAAAGGCCATGAAGTGTATTGAAGTGGCCCTGCAGCAATACCCCGGCAGAACGGTCTAAGTGACGGAAAGGGCAAAGGGGAAATGTTAGTGGGCCAATGTACCAATTGTGCTAGTTAAGCGTACTTTGGGATTATTTTGTTACCATGGGTGTTTCAGGTTGCTGTCATGGGTGGAACACGGATTAACGCGGATGGCCTTCGGCCAACACGGATCTTCGCGGCAGGTTTATTGGAAGGTCTCCCGGTGCTCATCTCCCGGCTCTCATCTCCCGGCTCCCGGCACTCAATGCTCAGATCTTGTCCTGCAGAAACTGGCCGGTAAATGACTCTTTGCATGCAGCGAGGCCTTCAGGCGTACCCTCGAATACAAGGTAACCCCCGGAATGGCCTCCTTCAGGCCCCAGGTCGATAACCCAGTCGGCACTCTTGATCACCTCGGGGTTGTGTTCAATGATAACCACTGTATGACCGTTATCGATCAAGGCATTACATGCCAGCAGCAGCTTGTCGATGTCGTGGAAGTGCAGTCCTGTGGTCGGCTCGTCAAAAATAAACATGGTTTTGTCAGGGGTGATTCCTTTGGTAAGAAAGGAAGCCAGTTTGATGCGCTGAGCTTCACCACCGCTTAGAGTACTCGAAGGTTGACCCAGCCGGATATATCCCAGGCCAACATCCTGCAAGGGCTGCAACCGGTTAGCGATGCGCTGGCATATGGCACCACACTCCGATGCTTCCCGGAAAAAGGGAATGGCATCATCTACGGTCAGGTCCAGAATATCGGCGATGGTCTTGCCTTCAAAAACAACATCCAGAATCTCTTCTCTAAAACGTGAGCCCTTACAACTTTCGCATTCCAGTACGATGTCGGCCATAAACTGCATCTCGATCTTCACCTGGCCTTCGCCCTCGCAATCCGGACAGCGGCCGCCCTCGATGTTAAAGGAGAAAAACCCGGGTTTATATCCACGCGTTTTGGCCAAAGGCTGGGCAGCAAACAACTGCCGGATCTCATCATAGGCCTTGATATAAGTAACCGGATTAGACCTTGACGACTTGCCTATCGGATTCTGATCCACATATTCAACATCATACAGGCTGCTGATGTCACCGTCAAGACCGTCGAAGGCACCTGTACGCTCTCCATAGCCACCGAAGACTTTCTTCAGTGCAGGGAACAAAATATTTCGCACCAGCGTACTCTTTCCCGATCCGCTTACCCCTGTGATAAGCGTCATCACATGCAGCGGGATTTTTACATCAAAGCCTTTCAGGTTATGTTGCCTGACACCCAGCAGATTGACATACTCTTTCCATGGACGCCTCCTTTCGGGCAAGGGTATGGACCTTTCTTTGTTCAGATAGCCTGCCGTCAGGCTGTCTTTCTTTTTGAGAAGATCCTCCAGGGTGCCTTGAAAAACGATCTCTCCGCCCTGTGATCCTGCGAGTGGTCCGATATCAATTACCTGATCCGCCGCACGCATGATATCCTCATCGTGTTCTACCACGATAACCGTATTCCCAACATCCCTGAGCTTCTTCAAAACTCTTATCAGCCTGTGGTTATCGCGCTGATGAAGGCCGATGCTGGGCTCATCGAGGATATACATGGAGCCCACCAGGCTGCTGCCGAGCGACGTAGCCAGGTTGATGCGCTGAGACTCGCCCCCTGACAAAGTATTGGAGAGCCTGTTAAGGGTAAGATAACCCAGGCCTACGTCATTTAAATACTCCAGCCTGTTTTTGATCTCTACCAACAGCCGTTTTGCCACCGCTTCGTCACCGGCATTCAGAGGGATGTCACGGAAGAACATTTGCAGATCATCCATAGGCATGAGCACCAATTCTGTAATGGCACGCCCAGCCACCTTCACATAACTTGCATCCTTACGTAATCGCGTTCCGTGGCATTCCGGGCAGAGGCGCTTCCCGCGATAGCGTGATAACATCACACGATATTGGATCTTATAGGTATTCTCCTCTATCATCCGGAAGAAAGCATGAAGACCCTTAAAGTATTTATTCCCGGTCCACAATAGCTCCCGCTGCTCTTCTGTAAGTTCTTTTACAGGTTTATGGATGGGAAAGCCGAATTTATAAGCATGTTTTATCAGTTGTTCTTTCCACCAGCCCATTTTTTCACCTCTCCAGCATGCGATAGCATCCTCATACACAGTAAGCCGCTTGTTAGGTATGACCAGGTCGGGGTCTAT
>SLEW01000168.1 GCA_007124575.1 Bacteroidales bacterium
CCCGCAATCCATTGTCCATTCAATGGTTCAGTTCCGCGATGGGTCCATGAAAGCCCAGCTGGGCGTGCCCGACATGAAGCACCCCATCGCGTATGCCCTGAGCTACCCGGAACGGTGGGAGTCCGACATGCCCCGACTAAGCCCGGACATGATGGCAGAGCTGACCTTTGAGCCGGTAAACAGAAATGATTTTGCCTGTCTTGACCTGGCTGCCGATGCCATGCACCAGGGAGGGACAATGCCATGCGTTTTGAATGCAGCCAATGAAATGGCAGTTGAAGCCTTTCTGGAAGAAAGAATAGCCTTTAATGCCATTCATGCTGTCATTAAACAATGCATGGACGACATGACGCCCGGCAACACTGAAGACCCCGATGAGCTTCTGCAAATCGACCGGGAGGTAAGAACGAAAGCAGCCGCGGTCATTAAAACAATCTCTGCCAAAAGCCGTTAATCATCAATAAGCAGCAATTCATTCAAAAGAGAATATAAGCATCAGATCGAAATAAATAACAGACACAACAAAATACATTATAAAATGCAGGTTTTAATTCAGGCAGCACAGTTTTTTCTCAGTTTAAGCATTCTCATTGTCATTCATGAGTTTGGCCATTTCCTTTTTGCCAGGCTCTTTGGCATCAGGGTTGAAAAGTTTTATCTGTTTTTCAATCCGTGGTTTTCACTCTTTAAAGTACGGCGCGGAGAAACTGAATACGGCATGGGCTGGCTTCCCCTCGGCGGATATGTTAAGATCTCGGGGATGATAGACGAGTCAATGGACAAAGAGCAGATGAAGCAGCCACCCAAACCTTATGAGTTCCGCTCAAAGCCAGCATGGCAGAGATTGACGGTAATGGTTGGCGGTGTCTTCTTTAATGTCATACTGGCGGCACTCATCTATGTCATGATGTTATTTGCTATCGGGGATGAGTATCTGCCGGTGCAGAATCTCAAATATGGGATCGAGGCTGAAAGGCTTGGACAGGAGATTGGCTTTAAGTCAGGTGATCACATTATGGCCCTCAATGGGGAAGAGCCGGAAGACTGGATGTCGATGATGCAGGATTTTGCCCGTGGTGAAATCCGTGAAGTGGAGGTAAAAAGAAACGATAGTTTGCTTACCATTAATGTGCCTGAAGACTTTTACGGAAAGATTATCTCTGCCCGCGGGCAAGACTTTCTCTCTATCCGTTTTCCCTTTATCGTGAGTGGTTTCCTTGAAGACTCACCCGCCAAAGAAGCGGGCGTAAAAGAAGGAGATCATATCAAAGGCATCGGCGGGAAAGAAACCTGGAGTTTCATGGAGTTCGCAAGAACCGTTGGTGATTATGCCGGAGAAGATACCAGGCTTACTGTAGGCCGCAACGATGAAACTATTGAGCTTGACATCCGTATTCCGGAAGAAGGGCTTGTAGGTGCTTATGTAAAAGAGCCCACAGAACTCCTGAACACAGAGGTAAGGGAATACTCCCTGCTGGCATCCATCCCTGCCGGAATATCCAGGGCATATAACACAACCCGTAATTACTTCCGGGACCTGGGAATGCTTTTCAGTCCCGAGGTAAGTGCCCGTGAAAGCCTTGGCGGGTTCATCACCATAGGAGGTATTTTCTCACCCACATGGGACTGGGTCCACTTCTGGACCATGACCGCCTTCCTCTCCATAATATTGGCTGTAATGAATATTTTGCCCATTCCGGCTCTCGACGGGGGGCATGTGATGTTCCTGGTGTATGAAATCGTCGCCGGACGCAAACCTCCGGAAAAATTCATGGAGTACGCCCAGATGATAGGTTTACTATTGCTGTTTACACTCATTCTGCTTGTAAACCTCAACGACGTTCTGCGTCTTTTCCAGTAATCTATGTCTGAAGTGTTCCATACCACCATCCTGGGGTCAAGTGCTGCAACACCCACCTCCCTGCGCCATACCAGCGCACAGGTGGTCCAACATCACAACAAGCGCTTCCTGCTGGATTGCGCCGAAGGGACACAAATGCAGCTTAGAAAGTATAAGCTTCCCTTGATGAAAATAGATCACATTTTCATCAGTCATCTCCATGGCGACCATTACCTGGGCCTGCCGGGCCTTTTATTTACCTATCACCTCCTCGGCCGCGAAAAAGACCTGCACGTGTATGCACCTCCGGGAATGCAGCAGATTATTGAGCTCCAATATGAGTTGTCTCAGCTGAAACCTTCTTTTAACATAACATATCATGAACTCCACGATGGAAAGCAAAGTATTTATGAAGACGAAAAGATCAGCATAGAAACCATGCTCATGGAACATCGCATTCCCACCTTTGGCTTTCTCATCAAAGAAAAGCCCCTGCCCAGAAAGATCTGCAAAAGCGCCATAAGAAAATTTGACATCCCGGCAGAAAGCATGCAGCCAATTAAAGCCGGCGAAGACTTCAAAACAAAAGAGGGCCGGGTCATCGCCAACAAGGAGATTACGATGGATCCTCCCGCGCCCCGCTCCTATGCCTTCTGCTCAGACACACAGTATACAGAGAGCTTCCTGGATCAGATCAAAGGGGCTGGTTTGCTTTATCATGAAGCCACCTTCATGCAGGACAAAGCTGAAATTGCCCGGGAAAAGACCCACTCAACAACTATAGAAGCTGCCACGCTGGCGAAAAAAGCGAATGTAAAAAAGCTGCTGATTGGCCATTACTCGGCAAGATACAAGGAGCTACATGAGTTCCGGCGCGAAGCAGCCACCATATTCCCAGGCACTTTTCTGGCAGAGGAGGGCGATGTGATCACCATTGACTGAATCAGAAAAATAACGGAAACAGGGCGCCGGGTAACATATCCTCATCCGGTTGCACCATGCGATGATTAATAAGTATGCGCAGGATCTCATCCGGTTCATGCCGGATACCTTTTAGGTCTGATGCCATTTTTTTCCACTCCGGCGTAACTCCTGAGCCTGAAAGCTTTATCGACATGATCATTCCTTTTTTTACCTCCAGGGAAAGCTCCAGATCATGGCCATCCC
>SLEW01000203.1 GCA_007124575.1 Bacteroidales bacterium
CCTTCCGCATCAGTTACAACCCCGTTAAAGGCTGCACCCGTAGGTGCCTGCGCATTTGCAGTGCCTGGAGCAATAAGCAATACCAGGGCAATCATCATAACAAAAAACGTAGCTTTTCGTTTCATTTGCATTGTTTGTTTTGGTTTGTAAAATGGATTAAGATTGTTTTTATGGATAGGCAAAATTAACTGATCACCTGATGCAAAACCGAAACCCCGGGTTAAATATCCCTTAATTCCATGTAAAGAAAAAGTTAAGCCGGTTACAAAAATTTGTTAAAAATAAAAGAATTCTCCTTATCAAATAGCTTTTTTTTACAAAAAGTTATCAACGAGAAATTAACAATTGTAGTCTGGCATGGATGACCTCTGTATTTTACAGAAATAGAGGAAAGATCAGGACCCGGGCGGAAAAGGTGTGGCCATGACACCAGGTTAGAAACGTGTAAGGAAAGTGTAAGTGAGGCCAAAAGACCATACTGAGTTAAACTGGTGACGTTTACGGTAGCACTCGAGCGAATTGGCGCAAGAGATCTCATCTGCCGGATAGCGGGTCCTGAATGGTGTAACCCCTTGTGAAAAGCGGGCGCTGAAACTCAACCCATCGGTAATGGGAAAACGCAAGCCGGCAAGGACATTCAGCTCGGCAAATTTAAATGGGCGCTGATCTGCCATTTCATCGGTTACATCACGCTCTCTTTTTTCTTCATGATGCCCAACTACCGTAGAAACACTGATTCCCAGTTCTCCTGACATCAACTCCACGTATGGGAGCCTGGTCAGGGGTGAAAAATCAAATTGCACCATCACGGGTACTTCCACATAGTGCAGGGTGAGCCTGTAATCTCTGTATCCGTCATCCGGCGGGTCTATGGGGTCCTCCTGAAAAAGGCCATGATGAAAGAGAACGCCATCCCCATTTTGATTGCCATGCTCATCATCCCAGGGATCGTGATACACACGGCTCCCTTTCCGGATATAGGTCAGCTCGAGCTGTAAGCGGGTATGGTGGCTGATATCCGTATTCGTGAACACCGAAGCGAACCATCCAAGCTTATCCGGACCACTGGCATCATCGCCCGAAACCTCGGTGGCGGTCAGTCCTGCCTGTAACCCGCCACGAAATGTTTGTGCCTGCACCTCTTGCTGCAAACTTCCCAAAAGGAAAAAAAGACAAAGAATAAAAACCGGTCGTTGCATGGTGGTCCAAAAATAAACAAATAAATGGTATATGCCGAGAGCAAAAGGGCAAAAACCCCAAACAATAGATTCGTATATTTGCAAAAAAAGCATATGATAAAATCCATGACCGGCTATGGCAAATCACATGGCCAGCTACAAGACAAAAGCCTGAGCATTGAGATTAAATGCCTTAACAGCAAGTATCTCGACATCCATTTAAAAGTTCCGGCTCTCTACAAAAGCAGGGAGCAGGAAATACGCTCCCTGATCGGGAAGCATGTAAAGCGTGGCAAGGCCGAGCTGGTGATAACGCTTGACAGCCACAGCAGCACTACCGGATTTGCCCTCAACAAAGCCTTAATGGAAAAATATTACCGGGAGCTGATCATTTTTGCTGAGAAACAGGACGCCCCTCTGTCTGAAGACATCATACCCGCCATTCTGCGCCTGCCGGAGGTGGTGCAGCAAGAGGCGCAAACACTGGATGAAGACGAGTGGCAAAAGGTGGCCGATGCAATTCTTCAGGCACTGGATGCCTGCGACAGTTACCGGCAGGAAGAAGGCCGGCACATGGAAAAAGATTTAAAGCTGCGTACGCAAAACATCTCAGGATTGCTTGAAAAGATACCGGGCCTGGATGATAACCGAAAGGAACACATCAAACAAAAGCTGGTCAAATCGCTTGAAGCAGCAAAAGACATTACGGACCCTGACTCCAACCGCTTCGAGCAGGAGCTTCTCTACTATCTTGAAAAATTGGATATTACGGAGGAAGTGGTTCGCCTGGAAAAACACCTCTCCTATTTTACCGAAACATTGGCTGAAACGGATTCTGCGGGCAAAAAGCTGGGTTTCATCGCACAGGAGATTGGCAGGGAGATAAACACCATTGGCAGCAAGGCCAACGATGCATCCATGCAAAAAATAGTGGTGCAGATGAAGGATGAACTTGAAAAAATCAAGGAACAACTAATGAATGTCTTATAATAATGAACGAAGGCAAACTATTGATCTTTTCGGCACCATCGGGTGCAGGAAAAACGAGTATCGTGAAAGGGGTGCTGCAGCGGGTGCCGGATCTGGCATTTTCAGTGTCGGCCTGCAGCAGGCCGCAAAGGCCAGGTGAAAAGGATGGTATCGACTATTATTTTCTCACCCCCGAATCTTTCCGGCAGAAAATCAATGAGAATGCCTTTCTTGAATGGGAAGAGGTATACCCGGGGAGCTTCTACGGCACATTGCACAGCGAAGTTGAGCGGTTATGGGCGGAGGGTAAGCATGTCGTCTTCGACGTGGATGTAGCCGGTGGCCTGAATATCAAAAAACAATTTCCTGCCCGATCCCTTGCCATGTTCATCAGACCACCATCCCTCGAGGTGTTGCGCGAGCGCCTGACCAACAGGGGCACCGAGACAGAAGAAAGCCTCCAAAAACGCCTGGGAAAAGCGGAAGAAGAACTGTCGTATGCCAACAAGTTTGATTATATCCTGGTAAACGACGTGCTTGAAAAGGCCATCGAAGAAGCCAGTGACCTGGTGAAAGCGTTTGTCACAAGTTAATGTGCTAATTTGGTAATGTGCTAATGTGCTAATTGATTGATAATTGGTGGGTTAAATAAGATCAGGGGCGTTCTTTGAAGGAATACGTTCTCTTATGAGCGACAACATGATGGGAACGCGGATAATCCGTGCTGGCCGAAGGCCATCCGCGTCATCCGCGTTCCATCCACGCTAACAAACTAAAACCCTGATGCCGTCAAAGAACAACTCTGTTCTTGCTTAAATCAAAGATTATCAATCAATTAGCACATTAGTCTCTATATGGGCGCTGCCCATGTTATTTATTTAAATAACATATTTACAGATGGCTCATTTTCAGCAGTTTGCAAGTAAGTTATATGAAAGTTAATGTGCTAATTTGGTAATGTGCTAATTGGTAGAGTTTTAGGGTGGTTAGCGCGTGATGAGGTTGTACTTTGACGGCATCAGGGTTTTAGTTTGTTAGTGTGGATGGAACGCGCGCGTTCCCATCATGTTTTCGCTCATAAGAGAACGTATCCCTTCAAAGAACAACTCTGTTCTTGCTTAAGTCAAAGATTATCAATCAATTAGCACATTAGCACATTACCAAATTAGCACATTATTATAACCCTTTCACCGAAAGATCACCTGTCTCCTGCAAAATAACCATGTTCTCTTATATGCTCCAGGACGCTGTCAGGTAGCTGGTAACGGGGGTTTTTGCCCCCGCGAAGTGCTTGGCGGATGCTGCTCGAAGAGATCTCCAGCAAGGGTGCCCTGATAAGGCTTACGTTTGGGTGAGACAAGAACGGAGACTTAACCTCTGCCGAGCGGGGATAAACATATATTTTAATAAGGTCCAGCAGTTTCTCGTAGTCCTTCCACTTGTCAAAAGCCTCCAAATTGTCGGAGCCAATCATTAATATGAATTCTCGTTCCGGATATTTCTCTCTCAATGCCTTCAGGGTATGTAGGGTATAAGAGGGTTTTGGCATATCAAGTTCCAGGTCACAAACTGAGAAGGCAGGGTTATCTTTTGTGGCAAGTTCAAGAAGGCTGAGCCGCGCCCTGTCATCCAGCATCTTTTCTTCAGTCTTGAAAGGATTCTGGGGCGACAACACAAACCAGACATCATCCACCGCTGTGTTTTCAACAAAATAATTGGCAATAATCAGGTGACCGGTATGCACCGGGTTGAAGGAACCGAAAAGAAGGCCTGTCGTTTGCGCCATGGTTGACTAATGTCTCAAAGGTCGAAAGGTCAAAGGTCGAAAGGTTGAAAGAACTAGAGGCCGAAAGCCTTTCTGAAATCTTCCACACAATCCAGTTTTTCCCAGGCAAAGTACTCTACTTCCTTAAAAATCTTGTTTTCGCCATTAACCATTTTCTTATAGGTGTCCTGATCTTCATAAAACACCTCCACTTCACCCGTATAGTTGGTACGCCCAAAATGTCCGTATGTTGTGGTTTTGCGGAAGATAGGGTTCTTAAGGCCAAACTTTTTGATGATGGCAAACGGCCGGAGATCACATATTTCAGGGATCATAGCGGCTATCTCGCCATCATGAAGCGAAACTTTTGCCGTTCCAAATGTATTCACATAGACGCCTACAGGCTGGGGCACGCCGATGGCATACGCAAGCTGTACCAGCAGTTCATCTGCTACGCCTGCAGCTACCATGTTTTTTGCAATGTGCCTTGCTGCATAAGCTGCCGACCGGTCTACCTTGGAAGCATCTTTCCCTGAAAAAGCACCGCCGCCATGGGCACCTTTCCCGCCATATGTATCTACAATGATTTTACGTCCGGTGAGCCCGGTATCACCATGGGGACCACCTATGACGAACTTACCCGTGGGGTTGATCAACAGCCTGTAGCCATTTTTGAAAAGCCCACCCATATGTTCTGGTAATGCCCGTATTAATCTTGGCATAAGGATATTTTCCACATCCGACCGGATCTGTTCCTGCATGGCCAACTCAGCGTCCTTCATTGCCTCAGGAGTGTCAGCTGCAGGCTTTACAAACTCATCATGCTGTGTGCTCAGCACGATGGTATCTATGCGTACCGGTTGATTGTTGTCTCCATATTCAATGGTTACCTGTGATTTGCTATCCGGACGGAGATAGCGCATGTGTACGGCTTCCTTTCTGATGGTGGCAAGCTCCTGCAAGAGAATATGCGCCATGTCAATGGCCAGGGGCATCAGCTCGTCAGTCTCCCGTGTGGCATAACCAAACATCATGCCCTGATCACCGGCACCTTGTTCCTCCTCGTTGCCCCTTTCAACACCCTGGTAAATATCTGCCGATTGCTCATGGATGGCAGATATCACGCCACATGATTCCGCCTCAAACTTATACGCTGACTTCGTGTAGCCAATATCGGCAAGCACTTTTCTGGCAGTTTGCTGAATGTCAACCCAGCACTTGGTGTTTACCTCACCTCCTACAAATACAAGCCCGGTGGTAACCATGCTCTCACATGCCACTTTTGCATTGGGGTCGCGTCGCAGAAATTCATCCAACATAGCATCAGAGATCTGATCAGCGATCTTGTCAGGGTGTCCTTCCGACACCGATTCCGATGTAAACAAATAGGCCATTAGCTAAAAATTTATAAAGAAAACAACTGTCAGGATAAAAGTTTGGGCAAAGGTAGTGATTTATTGCCTTTCTGAGGGAAGATTACAACATAAATACTTGCTAGCGGGTCATTTGCCTGAACACATCTTCCAGACTTTCTTCCTGTTGTTCCATGCTCAGTATGATGAGGTCATGATCCACGGCAAAACGGAAAATATGTGGCCTGACATCTGCATCTGTCCGGGCAAAAACCTTGTACCCCTTGTCGGCGGCACTTGCATCTGCGACCCCATCCAGCGCGCGCAAAGCAGAAAGGTCAACTTCCTTGTCAAAAGCAACAAACACCGTTCTGTTAGCCTTATTGAGTCTGCGCACTTCCGTTGTCGGCGCATCTGCCATGATGCGTCCCTTGCTGATGATCATCACACGGTTACATACCGCCTCCACCTCCTGCATGATGTGGGTGGACAGAATTATTGTCTTTTGCCGGCCTATTTCCGTGATCAGCTGTCTGATCTCCACCAGCTGGTTGGGGTCAAGCCCCGACGTAGGCTCATCCAGGATAAGCACACCAGGATCATGGATGAGTGCCTGTGCAAGCCCTACGCGCTGACGGTAACCTTTTGACAGGGTGCCTATGGTTTTCTTGTACTCCGCAGTAAGACCGGTAAGAGCGATCATCTCATCAACCCGCTGAGCAGCCTTTTTTCCAAGTTTATGCAGGCCCGCAACAAAATTCAGATACTCACGCACGTACATGTCCGGATACAAAGGATTATTTTCAGGAAGATACCCGATATTTTTCTTTACATCAAGAGGGTGTGTGCTTACATCATAGCCACATACCTTTACAGTACCGTGGCTTTGAGGCAGATAGCATGCTATGATTTTCATCATGGTGGACTTACCTGCCCCATTCGGCCCCAAAAACGCAACCACCTCCCCTTCTCTGACCTGGAAGGATACATCATCCAAAGCCAGCTGAGTGCCATATCTTTTGCTTACCTTCTCCGCTGTAACAGACATAATTCTTGGTGTGTTTCTGCGAAATTACTAATTTTAATGGGAGGTTTTGGGGGGTGTGACAAGAAAAACGGAACACGGATGACGCGGATGGCCTTCGGCCAGCACAAATTAAGAACCTCCAAAACGCAAAACGCTTGTAAACCTGATAACTTTTTGGCCTTTCAACTTTTTAACAATAATTAAAGACCCATGCATGAAGGTGTTGTGACAAAATCAACGGGAAGCTGGTACCGGGTGGAGACCCCTGATAGGCAGCAGACAGATTGCAAGCTTCGCGGAAAACTTAAAATAGCGGGATCCAAGGCTACAAACCCTGTGGCGGTGGGTGACAGGGTCGCCTTCTCGGTCTCAGCTGATGACGAAACGGGTGTAATATATGATATCCTCGAAAGGAAGAACTATATCATCCGTAAGGCCACGAAGCTTTCCAGGCAAACCCATGTGATCGCAGCCAACATCGACCAGGCCGTAATTATTGCAACCCTTGCCTATCCCCGTACGTCTACCGGTTTTATCGACCGCTTCCTCATAACGTGCGAGGCATACAGTATACCTGCAGTGCTGGTCTTCAACAAGATGGACTTGATTCAGAATGATAAAGACCGGGAGCGGCTGGCTGAGATCATCACCATATACACGGAGGCGGGTTATCCGTGCATCACGGTGTCTGCAACAGAAGCAATAAACCTGGAGGCGTTTGACAGCCTGTTAAAAGACAAGGTGTCCCTCCTGGCCGGTCATTCCGGCGTGGGAAAGTCAGCACTTGTAAATGCCATTGAGCCTGGATTGGATCTCAAGGTGCAGACTGTTTCAAAAGCACATAAAAAAGGCAGGCATACCACCACCTTTGCAGAGATGTTCAGGTTATCAAACGGCGGTCGTATCATCGACACGCCAGGCATTAAAGAGTTTGGCCTGGTGGACTTTGAAGACTGGGAATTATGCCACTATTTTCCAGAAATGCGCCGGTATTTTAACCAGTGCAGATACGACAACTGCACTCATTTTAATGAGCCAGGCTGCCGGGTGAAAGAGGAGGTGGTCAATGGAAACATCCACCCGGAACGTTACGAAAACTACCTGGGTATCCTGTTGGGCGGAGATACCAGGGGCAAACAGATAAAACCATGAGAGTTGTTATTCAAAAAGCAGAACAAGCAGCTGTAGAAATCCAGGGAAAGACGCATGCCAGCATCGGAAAAGGCTTGCTGGTGTTTTTAGGTGTGGAAGACGCAGACACAGAAGAAGACATCGTCTGGTTAGCAGGAAAAATCAGCCGTTTACGTGTTTTTGATGATTCCGATGGCGTGATGAATCTTTCCGTAATGGATGTAAAAGGTGAGATGTTGGTCATCAGCCAGTTTACCCTGCATGCAAGCACCAAAAAGGGTAATCGCCCTTCTTACATTCGTGCAGCGAAGCCAGATTATGCCATTCCGATGTATCAGAAATTTATTGAAAAGCTGGCAGATGTAAGTCAGTGCCGGGTAAGTTCAGGAGAGTTTGGCGCTTACATGAAGGTTTCGCTGGTAAATGACGGGCCCGTGACCATCTCCATCGACACAAAAAACAAAGAGTAACCCTGTTTCCTGCTTCTTACTCAAGGACAGCCTAAGTGCTGTCTCTACAAACCCCGGTTCCCGTTGTCAGTGCCCAAGGCCAAATCTCAAACTCCAAAACCCATACACTAATACGCCCACTTAAGCCAGATTGCGCCCCAGGTAAAGCCCCCGCCAAATGCGGTAAGTATTAAGTTATCCCCCTTGTTGAGCTTATCTTCATAGTCCCAGAGGCATAAGGGGATGGTGGCATTCGTGGTGTTTCCATACTTCTGGATGTTCACCATTACTTTTTCCGGCGGCAGGTTCATCCTGCGGCCGGTAGCTTCAATGATGCGCATATTTGCCTGATGAGGCACCAGCCAGGACACATCTTCAGCGCTGAGGTTGTTCCTTTTCATTACCTCCAGCGATATATCTCCCATTTTTGTGACGGCAAGCTTGAAAACCGTTTGTCCTTCCTGGTATATAAAATGTTCACGCGCATCGATTGTTTCGTGCGAAGGCGGTTTAAGCGATCCGCCGGCTTTCATGTGCAGGTATTGCCAGCTTGAACCTTCTGAACCAAATACATGGTCCATTACGCCCACATCTTCCTGTGTCGGCTCCAGCATAACAGCGCAGGCAGCATCTCCAAACAAAACGCAGGTTTGCCTGTCTGTATAGTCTACAATGGAAGACATTTTATCAGCACCTACCACCACCACTTTTTTATACCTCCCTGACTCAACATAATTGGCGGCGGTCACCAGGGCATAAAGAAAGCCCGAGCAGGCAGCGTTCATGTCATAGCTGAATGCATTCTTAATACCCGCTTTATGGCTGATCAGGTTGGCTGCAGCCGGGAATTTCATATCGGGGGTAACGGTAGAACACAATACCATATCTACCTCGGAGGGGCCAATACCCCTTTTATCAAGCAGGCCCTTAACAGCTTCGCCCCCCATATCAGAAGTAGCCAGGCCAGCACCCTTTAAAATTCTTCTTTCTTTAATGCCTGTGCGAGTAGATATCCATTCATCGGAGGTGTCCACCATCTGTTCCAGCTCCTGATTTGTCAGGATATAATCCGGCAAATGACCGTGCACAGCTGTTATTGCTGCTTTTATGTGCGCCATGTCTGAGTATTTTAAAGAATAATAGATTATGCTTCTTCATCAGGGAAGAGGCGACCCTGTGTATAATGGTCCATGGCCAAACGGATCTGGTCTGCTATTCCAGCTTTATACACTTCCCTGGAATGCAGAATCATGTTCTTGAAGGCCATATCATTGGAAATACCATGTCCGATCAGCACGGTGGAATTGATCCCCAGGATCGGTGTTCCACCATACTTTTCATAGTTAAAACGTGCTATGAACTCATCCATATGTCCACGCTTTACCAGCATGCGAAACATCGTCTCCATATTTTTCAGCACGATGTTTCCGGTAAACCCATCTGTAACAACCACGTCCACTCTGTCTTTGAAGAGTTCACGGCTTTCCACATTGCCGATAAAGTGGTAGTCACTGTTGTCTTTCATGAGGCGGTAAGCAGACTGACAAAGGATGTTTCCCTTATCTGCTTCTTCTCCGATATTCAACAAGCCTACGGCCGGGTTTTTAATCCCATACACGCATTTTGCATATATAGAACCGAGAAGTCCGAACTGGTAAAGGACATCCGGTTTGCAGTCGGGGTTGGTGCCTACATCGATGAGCACACCCACACCGCCATTCTCTTTTGGGATAATGGAGGTGGTGGCAGGCCTGATGACCCCTTTTATCGCATTTACACCATAGATCGACCCTACAAGCATGGCGCCGGTATTACCGGCACTTGAAAAGGAGTCAATCTCTTTTGTTTTCAGCATTTTAAAGCCAAGCGCAATGCTCGAGCCAGGTTTTTGTGAAAATGCCTTTGTGGGAGACTCTCCCATTTCTATGACTTCCGGGGCATGCACGATGTCAAACATAGCAGGATCGGCAGCATGAGATTCCAGTTGTTCATGGATTCTTTTCTCATGGCCGATCAATACGATGCGATCATCCGCAGACAATTCTTTACTGGCCAACAGTGCCCCGGCCACGCTTGCTGACGGGGCATGATCACCACCCATCACGTCAAAACCAATATTCATTTCCCTGGTATTGGTAAGAAAAAAGGTTCAGAGTTATACCGTGGTGGTCTTTTCGATGGCCATTTTACCTCTGTAAAAACCGCACTCCGGGCATACACGGTGCATAAGCTTGGAGGCGCTGCAATTGGAGCAGGTCGTAAGTGAGGGTTCAACAGCCTTATAATGCGTGCGTCGCTTATCCCTGCGCGTTTTTGAAATCTTACTCTTTGGATGTGCCATAGCTACGATGGATTTATTTTGTGAATTTAGTTGTTCTTTTTGAAACGAAGGGATTTCAAGGCCTCAAAGGGGGCGCCCTCGAGAGGCTTTTCGGTATACTGATGAGCTCCGCCCGTATTATAGGCCTCTACCCTGGCCAGCATGTCCGGGTCGCAGCCTGACCGGCCCTGATCATCATCCGGATGCACACGCCGAAGTGGAAGCACCAGGTGCAGAAACTCATACACATACTGCGATATATCAACCTGTGATTGCTCATGCGGTATCACTATGATGTCTTCGGTTTGCTCCGTATGCTCATCCCCGAATTTGAAATAGATGCGTCTCTCAAAAGCAACTTCCTCGCGATACGCATCCAGGCAACGGTCACAGACAACCTCTATCCAACCATTAAAATCAAAGTCGAAAACAAGCATGTTCTCTTCTTTTTCCAGGCGCAGATCCAGGTGTATGTCGCCATGGTGAATTTCTGAATGAGCAAAACAGTCAAAAAACACGCTCCCTATGTCAAACGAAAATTGGTGATTTCCGCTCGAAAGGCCCATGAATTCGATTTTGTATGCTTTCAGTTCTTCCAATGTACTCCTCGTTTTGATAAAGTCTGCAAAGATAAAACGAATGTCCGAGAAAAAAAAGTGTTTCTGCTGCTTATTCAGCAAAATGAGGCACCAAATACCCCAGACAGGTGCTTGTTACCTGAAAGCTTTTTCCAGAAGCGCATCTTCGCCAAGCCTCAGTCGGTGGAAATAATCCGGCACCTTTTTGCCGCACAGTTCATCCACATAAAGACGTGCCAGGTACATACCCAGCATGAAGCCCTGCCCACGCAGTCCTAAAAAGAGGCCTTTTTCCACATCGACAACCATTTTGGGCTCTATGTAGTAGCCGGCCCACAATGACTGGAAGCCCACGGCAGATATTTCCGGTATCCAGTCTATAAACACCTCGGAGACGATTTCCGAAAAATCCCGCGAGTTGATCTTCATGTCTTTATCCGTTTCCAGGGGCTCTACCGCAGGTGAAGCGCAACCGATCACCTGGCCGGTATCGCCAAGTTGCTGGCCGTATACAGCTGTAAAACCCTTATAGTGGCGACGATCAATAAGCATGTTCAGGGGTGCGCCGTTGATCCC
>SLEW01000291.1 GCA_007124575.1 Bacteroidales bacterium
CTTCATGCCAATGCGGTTGTTGGCGCTGACGGCTTTGGATTTGCCCCCCAGACTGATAACAACTACAAGAAAGTGGCACAGATTGGCAACGTAGTCATCGAAGACATGGTGGAAATCGGTGCAGGCACCACCATCGACAGGGCAACACTGGGGTCTACAGTCATCAAAAAAGGAGTAAAGCTGGACAACCTGATCCAGATAGGTCATAACGTAGTGATAGATGAGAATACCGTAATGGCTGCTCAGTCTGGCGTAGCCGGGTCTTCCAGGATAGGGAAAAACTGCATGATAGGCGGACAGGCAGGCATCAGTGGCCATCTTACCATTGGTAATGATGTAAAAATTGCTGCACAAGCAGGAATACCCTCTAACATAAAATCGGGCCAGACGATCATGGGCTCCCCGGCGATGGAAGCCTCGCAATACAGGAAAGCTTTTATCTATTTCCGAAACTTTGAAAAGCTGGTTAAACGCATTGAGGAGCTGGAAAAAGAGATAAAGGACCTTCGTACCAAATGATTCAACATGCTGAGATATGGATGAAAAACAGAAAACGATAAGGCAGGCAGCCACAGTAGAAGGGCATGGCCTGCATACCGGAGAAAAAGTGACACTAACCATAAAACCTGCGCCCGTAAATACGGGCATTCGTTTTTTACGTACTGATATTGGTGACGATGCCTTTATTGAGGCCGATGTCAGATTAGTGTCCGAAACCGCCAGGGGTACCTCGCTGGAAAAAGACGGAATGCGTATTGCCACCGTGGAACATGCACTCGCAGCACTCACGGGCATGGGAATTGACAATGCCATCATTGAAGTCAATTGCCCTGAAACACCTATACTCGACGGCAGCAGCAGATACTATACAGAGGCAATCGAAAAGGCCGGGGTAAAAGAACAAAATGCCTTCCGCGACTATTTCGAAATCCAGGAACCTATACGCTTTTATCACGAAGAGAAAGATTGCGAGATTATCGCCTTACCTGCCGATAATTACCGGATCACCTGCCTTATAGATTATCAGTCTAAAGTTCTGGGGCATCAGTATGCCTCTATAAGCAATATTAAAGAGTTCAAGGATGAAATTGCAGGCTGCCGTACCTTTGTATTTCTCCATGAGCTCGAATACCTCCTCAACCAAAACCTCATTAAAGGAGGCGACCTGAGCAATGCCATTGTGTTTGTAGACAGGAAGGTAAAACAGGAAGAGCTCGACAGGCTGACCGGTGTGTTCAACAAGCCCACGGTAGAGGTAAGGGAAGAGGGTATACTTAACAACCTGGAGCTTGCCTTCCACAATGAGCCTGCCCGGCATAAGCTCCTGGATGTTATTGGTGACCTGACGCTTGCGGGTAAACCGATCAAAGGGCATATCATCGCATCAAAACCCGGACACGCTTCCAATGTGCTTTTTGCAAAAGAGCTGCAGAAGCAAATCAAGAAACGCATTGAGCAGGAACAGATTCCCGTGTATGACCAGACAATGGAGCCTGCTTACGACATCAACGACATACGCAGGATGCTGCCCCACCGGCCACCTTTCCTGCTTGTAGACAAGATCATCGAAGTCACCGACTCATCCGTAGTGGCTGTCAAGAATGTAAGCATGAACGAACCTTTCTTTGTCGGTCACTTCCCTGATGAGCCCATTATGCCGGGGGTGCTCCAGGTGGAGGCCATGGCTCAGGCAGGAGGCATCCTGGTATTGTCCACCGTGGATGACCCCGAAAACTATTCAACCTATTTTCTGAAAATTGACAATGTCCGTTTTAAACAGAAAGTGATACCCGGAGATACCCTTGTCTTTAAAATGAATCTCATTAGCCCGGTACGGCGGGGAATTTGCCACATGCGCGGGATCGCCTATGTAGGCAACAAGATAGTTATGGAGGCTGAGATGATGGCACAGATAGGGAGAAAACAATAAAAAGAAGAGCATTATGAACCAACCTTTAGCTTACGTTCACCCACAGGCAAAGATTGCAAGAAATGTAGTGATTGAGCCTTTTGTCACCATTCACAAAAATGTGGAAATAGGAGAAGGCACATGGATAGGCTCCAATGTAACCATCATGGAAGGTGCAAGGATTGGCAAAAATTGCCGCATCTTTCCCGGAGCGGTGATTAGCGCGATACCCCAGGACCTGAAGTTTGCCGGCGAAGAAACCACCGTTGAAATCGGAGATAATACCACTATCCGTGAATTTGTGACCATCAACAGGGGCACCAAAGAAAGCAACAAGTCCGTAATAGGCAACAATTGCCTGCTCATGGCCTATGTACATGTGGCTCACGACTGTTTTATCGGCAACAATTGTATCCTGGCCAATGCGGCCAATCTTGCAGGCCATATCAACATTGATGATTATGCCATCCTTGGAGGTCTTTCTGCCGTGCACCAGTTTGTGAATATCGGGTCACACGTCATGATATCAGGCGGCTCCCTCGTAAGGAAAGATGTCCCTCCCTTTACCAAAGCAGCACGCGATCCGCTTTCGTTCGTTGGCATCAACAGCATAGGCATGCGTCGCAGAGGCTTCACCAGCGAAAAGATCAATGCCATACAGGATATCTACCGCATCATCTACCTGAAAAACCTCAATGTGAGCCAGGCCCTGACTTTTATCGAGACCGAGGTACCGGCATCGCCCGAAAGAGATGAGATCCTCAGTTTTGTATCCAAATCAAAAAGAGGCATCATGAAGGGCTATTCCTACCACGAGAAATAAACACAGGCCATGATTGACATAAGCTGTGAGGATGTTGGCAAGCAGTACCAATACAAATGGGTGTTGCAGGGATTCAGCCACACTTTCCTCGCAGGAAGCAACTATGTTATCGCAGGCAAGAATGGCAGCGGCAAATCCACCCTGCTGAAAATGCTCTCCGCCTACCTTAGCCCCAGCAAAGGAAGCATCTCCTGGCATAACATGCAGCATAAGCTTGAAA
>SLEW01000122.1 GCA_007124575.1 Bacteroidales bacterium
ACCTGGATTTTGGCTGCATTGCCATTACGGTCGTGGCACGGCAGGAGTCACTCCCCTGGCTTCAGCGGAAAAGCCGCCATTGGCCGGATGTTGTAAACATAGCCGCCAATAACCATCCCGAAAAGGGGCGTTTTCACTCCGTGCAACTGGGGTTAAGGCAAATTCCGGAAAAGACCCCCGTATTCCTTCACAACGTCGACAACCCCTTTGTTTCGCTGGAAACCCTGGAGTCATTGGTGCGGCATATCGATGAGGCAGATTACGTTCGCCCCGTGTTTCAAAACCAAATGGGGCATCCTGTGCTGGTATCCTCCCATGTGGCTGAAGCCCTGGCAAAGGAGCGCAGTACCCAATCAAGCGTCCGAAATTTCCTGGAAGCCTTCCGCCAGGTGAACGTACCTGTTGACCGTTCCGAAGTTCTTGTGAACATCAATACCCCGGAAGATTACCGGAGGTATTTTTCCTGAAGGTTGTGTTGTTTGTATTTGTATTTCTCGCAGAGGCCCGCAGATGGTTCCGCTGAAGTTCGCAGAGGAAAAATCGCCAGATTTTTATGTGCAGATGTTTCGCAAACATTGTAATGGTTTTATTATTGACAACATAGCAAACTAAGCATTTGTTTTATGTTGAATTACAGCAGATTAACATTTCCATTTTATGAAAAACCAATCTTGGTGAAATCTTTGTGTCTTTGAGCCTTAGTGGCATTTAATTTTGCCACCAAGGCTCAAAGGCACTAAGGTTCACTAAGTATTAAAGATAAAACACGTTAAATCATGAAGTTATCGAAAACATTATTACATGCGAAAATTCTGTAATGCAATTAACTTTTCTGGCTATTTGGTTGTTTAAGTTGGCTAGTTTGAAATGAAGTGCACTGGCTGGCTCAGGGTAGGGGCTTCGAAGCGGTGGATGACAATAAGATAAATCCCCGCAGGATAACCGCTGATGTCGATGTTTGCCCGGGTTTTGTCTTCCGGGGATGTGTGGAGCACTTGCTTGCCATCGCTGGAGATCAATTGCAGGCTGGTAATCGCGCCCTGGTAGTTTTGCCAGTCGACTGTCAGCGTTTCCCTTGCCGGATTCGGGAAAACCTGAATACCTTGTGAATGGGGACTGTTAGCATACAAATCAATAGGGGAAAGAAAGACCTCTATCGATGTATCTTCTGATAGGTCAATATGGCCTTCCACAGGCTCGTAATCTTGTTTTTCAACCAGGTAGTGATAGGTTCCTTCCGGGATGTTTTCGATCAGATATTGGCCGCCTTCATACGTCATGCCGTCAAATGTTATTTGCGCACCTGGAATTTCCATCCCATCCAGATCAAAAACGAGAAAAGAAACGGTAAATGTTTCTTGAAGAATTGTATACGGTTCTGATGCATAGGAACAGTCATTATGGTAAGTAACCAGCACCTGGTAGTCGCCATGTATTTCAGGAAAGACTTTCCTGGAAGTAGCCCCCGGGATGCTGTCTCCGTTCAGGAGCCATTGGTAAGAGGTGGCGGGTGTGCTCACCAGGCTGTCTCCTTCCTTAATGATTTCAGGATCTGCAATGATCGTTTCCGTCATCGTTTCGATTGCATCTGAATTGACCAGCGAGTCTTGCAGGGTTTCCCATTCATCGCAGGCACCTTTCAAAAAATAATCCAGCCAGGGCGTGGCAAAATTTGCCGTGATCTCCTGCTGTTCTTCCCTGGTGAGTGTAATGTTGCCTGATGTGCCCGATTCACCGATGTTGCATAAAAGGTTGAAGTTCGCAAAATAGCAATGGCCGCCGCCCAGGACGCTTATGAATGTTTTATCCGGTGCATCCAGGGCTTCATAAATGGGGATTTGATGGGTGTCTTCCGGGGTCACGTCATCAGAACTGCCGCCAAATATCAGTGAAGGGATGGTAATATTTGCAGCGGCTGCGATGGCGGAGGGATTTGTTTCTGCGGGCGCCAGGACCAACAGCGCGGTGATGTTTTCATTCTGACTGGCTGCCAGCACAGCAGCTCCTCCTCCCATGGAGTGACCCATTACGGCAGACCGTGAACTGAGCCCCCCGAATAAAACTGATGTGCTGTCTGATGCAACAACCTGGATGGCATCCACAAGGAAAGCAATATCTTTCCCGAACTCATCGTGGTCGGGGCTAAACCCGGTTTCTGTCCGCGGGAATGCCATCACATACCCTTGAGGCACATAATGTGTCCACAGATTCTCATAAGCACTCCACTCCATGACAAATCCGTGGCCAAAAACCAGCAGGGGGAAATTCCCATCAGCAATCACCTCTTTTGTCTCATCATTTACCGGATAATATATTACGGTGAGTACAGGCCTGTTGCCGCGATCCGGATCAATGAAGGTCTGCTGGATGCTCCCTATGGCATATTCATCAGCTTTGACCAAATGAGCCGGCAGAGACATAAGGACAATTAGCAGGCTTATTATTATCATCGGTTTATAATTTCGTATGTTGCTTATTTTCGGATGATTGTGGTGTTCTGAACCTGTATTATTGATGTCATTTGCTTCGCGTCATTAATTGTCATTTCTACGTTATGACAACTTGATGACCGTTTAATTTCCCCCCTGTGTGACAAACCCTTTGGCTTGGCTCGGTTCAGGGCGGAAGCCTGCCATATAGCTATTCTTTTACCTGCTCTTCAGGGCGACCAGAGCCTTCCTTCCTGCTTCTTACTTCTTACTTCTTTTCCCTCTCCCCCAATACCCAATGCCCCAGTACCCAGCGCCCCAGTACCTGACTTCAAACCTTACTCATAGAGATGCATCAGCAGCTTTTCCATGGTCATGGGGGCATCAAAAACAGGTTTATGGTCGGGGTTAAAGGCTTTAATGGCGTTTTGCAGGGCGAAATAGCCTCCGATGCCATACATGAGCGGGGGTTCTCCCACGGCTTTTGATCGCAGGATGGCTGCATCCGGGCCTTTGGTCGGCA
>SLEW01000113.1 GCA_007124575.1 Bacteroidales bacterium
ACCAGTTGCGTGGCCGTGTGGGCAGGGGTGCTGACCAATCATATTGTATCCTTATGTCGAAGGATGAGCTTAGTGCCGATGCCCGCAAGCGTCTTTCGGTGATGGTGTCGAGCAATGACGGGTTTGAAATCGCCGAGACCGACCTGCAGCTTCGGGGCCCGGGCGACCTTCAGGGCACGCAGCAAAGCGGCATCCTTGATCTGAAGATTGCTGACCTGACGCAGGATGAACCGATACTGAAATATGCCAGGGATAAGGCGCGTAACCTTTTGCAGGAGGATCCGGAGCTGGAGCAGCCGGCACACAGGATCGTGCGGACACGCCTGAGAGAATTATATCCTGATAAGTTATTCTGGGGCCGGATAAGCTAATGGAACGTTAGTTTTTATGTGGTTTTTCCGGTCAGCCTGGGTGGCACAAAATGAGAAGCCGCTCCTGGAATCCAGGAACGGCTATCTCGGGTTGGGGGTAATCTATTCGTTGGGGTTGCTTAGTTAAGCCTGAATCTGATAGGCATGTTAAACTGCACCCTTACCGGCTGGCCTCTCTGGCGGCCTGGCTCCCAGCGGGGCATCATCTCAACGACCCTGACGGCTTCCTGGTCGCATCCGCCGCCAATACCGCGCAATACGCGCACATCGGTAACGCTTCCGTCAGTCTCCACGACGAAGGTGACGAATACGGTTCCCTGGATGCCAGCTTCACGTGCCATGGTTGGGTAACGCAGGTTGTTCTCAAGGAATCTCTGCCGCGCTTCTTCACCACCCGGAAACTCGGGCTGGTCTTCCACTACGGTAAAGATCACATCGTCTTCGACTTCTTCCTCTTCTTCAATCTGAATGGGAGTAAAATCCTGCACCTCAGAAAGCACATCGGCGTCAACGTCAATGGTGAACTCTTCTTCCAGCTCCACATCGTCATCTACAATGATAAGCTCCTGTGATGGCTCTGGCGGAGGTGGTGGTGGGGGTTGCTCCGGGCGCGTGATCGGGATGTCTTCCTCCTCGATGAAATCAATTTCAAGCGTACCCAAATCGACCTGCGTACGCTCGTATTGCCTCCACTCAAAAGCAACCAGCGTTGCTCCAAGCGCCAGGACAATACCTATCTGCAAGAAAATCCGCTTCTTGCCTTCAAGGTCGGCTTTTTTGGTTTTTTTTGGTTCCATAGTTATCTGGTTGGTTTTGTAGCTGATTTATTCTGCTTGATATACGCAGCCAAAAATGTGCGCTAATATACAAAGTATTTTGCAAACTGCAAGTCACGATTTCTGATCTTTAATATCATCCTTCCGGATGCTGGTCATGTATGCCATGGCTATAACAAAAACACCAAAAACCGTTCCAAAAATATTAGCGAGCACATCAGGTACGTTACCATGTCTGCCAGGAAGGCAGCAGTATTGAATTGATTCTGTTAAGATGCCGTACGCAGACCCCGCAATTACTGCCATGGTTATGTGTTTCAGCGACAAGGAACCCGCTGTGCTTTTTTTATGCAGCCCCAGCAGTACCAGGACACCAAATACGGCAAACATAAAAAAATGTATTGCCTTGTCAATATGGGGTACTTGCAGCAGCGGGGCCTGTGGTATGTTTTCCGGCGGAAGGCTGATCACGACAAAGATAACCACTGCCCATACCAATCCTGGAAGCATCCAAAAAGAACGCTTTGCAGGGTGTAAGCGGTGTGGGTATTGTTTATGCGTCAACGTGTTCCTTGTAATCTTCTGCACTCATCAGATCATCCGCCTCTGAAGCATCGGATATTTTCATCTTAATGATCCAGCCTTTACCGTAAGGATCTTTGTTTATGGTATCCGGTGCATCCTCCAGTGCCTCATTAAACTCAGTAACCTCTCCGCCTAGCGGCATGAAAAGGTCAGAAACGGTTTTCACTGCTTCGATAGAGCCAAAGGTTTCTTCTTTGTCGAGTTCTTCACCCACGGCGTCTACCTCCACAAACACGACGTCGCCCAGCTCGCTCTGTGCAAAGTCTGTGATGCCAATGGTTGCTGTGTCGCCTTCGATTTTGACCCATTCGTGGTCTTTAGTGTACTTCAGATTCTCAGGAATATTCATTTTCAGGGGGTTTTGATGAATGTGTTATATGTTCTGTACGTGAGGCCAAAAATACAATCTTTTTTTTACCAAAAAAAATTAACCCGGGCGGGTTAAAATAAACCCAGCTCCAGCATGGCCGCTTCCGACATCCTGTCTTTGGTCCATTGCGGCTCAAAGACCAGGTTAACCTTTGCGTGCTTTACTCCCTCTACGCCCTCTACGGCTTTTTTTACTTCGGCCGGCATCTTGTCTGCCACAGGGCAGTTGGGGTTGGTAAGTGTCATGGTGATCTCTGCCTCACCGTCATCGGAAATGTCGATCCCATAAATCAGACCCAAATCATACACATTGACAGGAATCTCCGGATCATGCACGTTTTGTAATGCCTCTGTAATGGCTTTTTCTGTTGGTTTTTTCATCTGTTTATAATTTTACAACTGTTTCCCCAAACTTTATTTTATCCTTCCGTTTTTTGAAACGCAAGGGCATAAAGCTTCATCTGTTTGATCATGTTGAGGAGGCCGTTCGAACGTGTCTGGGAGAGGTGTTCCTTTAGGCCGATTTCGTCGATGAAGGTCATGTCGGCATTCACGATGTCCTGTGGAGGCTGGCCGGAGAGCACACGGATGAGCAGCCCGACAATCCCTTTGGTGATCAGTGCATCGCTGTCGGCAGTAAAATACACCTTCCCGCCCTCATAGTGTGCATGCAGCCATACCTGGGCCTGACAGCCACTGATAAGGTATTTTTCCTCCTTGTACTTTTCGTCGATCTGCGGCACAGACCTGCCCAGCTCGATGATGTAATTATATTTGTCCATCCAGTCATCAAAGAGAGAAAACTCTTCAATTATTTCTTGTTCCTTTTCTTTGATTGTTG
>SLEW01000210.1 GCA_007124575.1 Bacteroidales bacterium
AAGGGGAAGCCTTTCTACTTATTGAGTCTGCCGTACTTTTTGGCTTCGCGCATTGAGGCTTACATTGATTGGTTGATTCAGGATATTGGTGTAGTCGCCGATGGTGAGGACCTGCGGGTTGAGGAAAGCAAAAAAGCCTATTATGGCAGGAGACGGGTGGTGAAACGCTGGACACCAGAAACTTTAACGCCTAAGCACATCCGGCTCCTTCGCTTGTGTGCCGAGGCACCTCAAAAAGGCAAAACGCTGATTGAAGAAGGGCTGGGGCTCACTTACCAGTCGAGGAACAAGCGCGTTTACCTGCAACCTTTGAAGGAGCTGGGGCTTTTGGACTTCACAATTAAAGCGAACGAAAAAAGCAAACAGCAGCGGTATTGCATTACGCCAAGAGGGGAGGAGCTTTTACGGAGATCGTGAGGCTCTTCCCTTTTTTACAGGCATCAAAGTTTATCCTGGTCAAACTTCACCACCGCCTTTCGTTTCCATCTGCCGGTCAGGTAATAGGCATAGGCGGCCAGCAGTCCGAAGATCCATGCTACGGGAATGCCCCACCAGATGCCTTCCGCGCCGTACTGCATCGACAGGTAGTGTGAGGCAGGGATGCGCAGCAGCCAGAGGGCGATGAGGGTGATAAACATGGGTATTAGCGTGTCGCCGGCACCACGCATGACGGCCTGGGTGACAAACATGGCGGCAAAGACCACATAGAAGGAGCTTACAACGACCAGGTAGCCATATCCGATATCAATCACTTCCGTATTGCTGGTAAACACTGCCATCAGTTGCCTGCCAAAGGTCCAGGCCACAAAGGTCATCGTGAGGGATACCCCGGTGGTCATCAGCAGGGTGGCACGCAGACCCTTTTTAACCCGTTCAGGCTTGTTGGCCCCGAGGTTTTGACCCACGAAAGTGGTGAGCGCCAGCCCGAAGTTCATCGCTGGCAACGCCGAGAAGGAGTCGATGCGCCAGGCGATGGTGTAGGCCGCAATCGTATCCGTGCCGAAGCGGTTCACGATGCTGATCAACGCCAGCATCCCAAGAGAGACGAAGGTGTGCTGCATACCCGTGGGAACTCCTATGCGCAGGCTCTTGCGAAAGATATCCCAGTCGAAGGTAAGCCCTCGCAAAGCAAACCGTATTATTGTATGGGTACGGTTCAGATAGATCACCGACAGGCCAAAGGCGATGCCTTGTGCGAGCACGGTGGCAAAAGCCACACTGCCTATTCCCCATCCAAAAACAAGCACAAATAAGAGATCAAAACCGATATTCAGTATGGTGGATATGATAAGAAAATAGAGCGGGGTCCTGGAGTCGCCCAGGCCGCGCAGTACGGCTGAAGTGGCATTAAACCCAAACATGAGCACCAGCCCGGCGGCAAACACACTGAAATAGCGCGTAGCATCGGGCCTCACATGTTCAGGCAGGTCGATCAGGCGCCAGATATCTTCAATAAATACGATACCCAGCGTGGTTAGAAGGATGGAGGCAAAAAATAAAAAGATGAAGGCGGTGTCGATGGCGCGCTTCACCGCCTCGTAATCCTTTGCGCCATAGTACTGTGAGATGATGATGGTGGTGCCCGTGGTAATCCCGATTACCAGGCTGATGAGCACAAAGATCACAGGGAAGGATGCTCCTGCCGCAGCCAGGGCATCCGTGCCAATATACTGGCCGATGATGATGGTATCCACCACATTGTACATCTGCTGAAATACATTGCCCAGCAACATCGGCAGAGCAAACATAAATATCTGGCGGGCTACCGGCCCCTGGCTCAAATCTCGCATCACTGCAAAGGTAGGGCTTTTAATAAAGCCATTTCCGGGAAGGATATCAACAAAAAATTGTACATTTGTTTTTATAACCTTCTGAATACAGCCATGGACATATCCGTTGTCATTCCTTTGTTAAATGAAGAAGAATCCTTACCTGAACTTACTTCCTGGATAGCAAAGGTGATGGAAGAGAACAAGTTTTCTTATGAGGTGCTGCTCATTGATGATGGCAGCCGCGATGATTCCTGGAAGGTGATCAGGCGACTGGCAGCGGATAACCCATTCCTTTACGGTATCCGCTTTCGCCGGAACTACGGCAAGGCAGCCGCACTTAACGTCGGCTTCCGCCATGCCTCCGGCGAGGTGGTGATCACCATGGATGCCGACTTGCAGGACAGCCCGGATGAGATCCCGGAACTCTACCGGATGATCACCGAAGAGGGTTTCGATATGGTGAGTGGCTGGAAAAAAAACCGCAAGGATCCACTATCAAAGACCATTCCCACCAAACTGTTTAACCAGACTACCAGGCTGGTGTCGGGCATCCGTCTGCATGACTTTAACTGCGGCCTGAAGGCCTACAAACAGGCATTGGTCAAATCCATCGAGGTTTATGGCGAAATGCATCGTTACATTCCTTTTCTTGCTAAGAAGGCAGGTTTCCATAGGATAGGGGAAAAGGTGGTCTTTCACCGGGAACGCAAGTATGGCAAGACAAAATATGGTATCGACAGATTTTTCAAGGGCTTTCTCGACCTGATCTCTATCAGCTTCGTGGCACGCTTTAAGCAAAGACCCATGCACCTTTTTGGCCTGCTGGGCACCCTGCTCTTCCTGGCCGGATTCATCATTGCCGCCTACCTGGCATACGGAAGGTTTATCCAGCAAATCTATGGCATGACCGACAGGCCGCTGTTCTTCTTTGGCCTGCTTGCCATGATCCTCGGAACACAGCTCTTTATAGCGGGCTTTCTGGGAGAGATGATCTCACGCACCGCACCCGACAGAAACCGTTACCATATCGAAGAAAAAACAAAAAATCTCAAATGCTGACCTGCCAGGTCCGGCCAATACACCAACCCTCAAACCCTCAAACACCTTCCCCATGTCCCGCATCATCATCCTAGGCTCTGCATACCCCCTTCGTGGCGGCGGACTGGCTACTTTCAATGAGCGTCTGGCAAGGGCCTTCATGGCACAGGGGCACGAGGTGAGCATATATACGTTCAGCCTGCAGTACCCTTCCGTATTATTTCCCGGTAAAACACAATACTCTGATGAGGAGCCTCCGGAGGATCTGGACATCCGTGTAAAGGTGAACAGCATCAATCCTTTTAACTGGTGGAAGGTGGGGAGGGAGCTCCGGCGAATGAAGCCCGACCTTTTGGTGGTGCGTTACTGGCTGCCCTTTATGGCCCCCAGCCTGGGGAAGATTGCGGCCCTGGTAAGAAAAAACGGTCATACAAAGGTCGTGGCTATTGCCGACAACATCATTCCACACGAAAAGAGGCCGGGTGACCGCATGCTCACCAAATATTTTGTACAAAAGGTGGATGGCTTTGTCACGATGTCGGAGCAGGTTCGAAAGGATCTTCTATCCTTTGGAGTGGAACCGAACCGTGTGACTCATTGTCCGCATCCCCTGTATGACAATTTTGGAGATGCCGTGGAGAGGGATGAGGCGCGCAGGTACCTGGGGCTGGAAGAGGAGGAGATGCTGGTATTGTTCTTTGGCTTCATTCGCGACTATAAAGGACTGGATCTGCTGATCCGCTCGCTGGCAAGCGACAAACTGCGTAACCTGCCTTTGCGTGTGCTTGTGGCAGGGGAGTTTTATACTAAGAAAGAGCCTTATTTCGAACTTGCAGATTCGCTTGGCGTGGCCGACAGGATCATCTGGCATACAGATTTTATTCCCAATGAAAAAGTGAAATATTACTTTTGTGCTGCAGATATGGTGGTGCAACCTTATAAAAGTGCTACCCAAAGCGGGGTGACGCAGGTGGCCTACCATTTTGAAAAACCTATGGTGGTGACTAATGTTGGCGGATTACCGGAGATGATAGCACATGGCAAGGCCGGGTATGTGACCCAAATGGACCCGCAGGAAATCGCCGCTGCCATGTCTGAATTCTTCATGAAAGACTTGAAAAAGCGCTTTCAGGAAACCATCAGGGAGGAAAAGAAACGTTTTTCGTGGGAAAGGCTCGTCGAAAGCCTGTTTGCCACGGCATCCAATAAAAATAGCAATGGAGATAAGAAGGCAGATTGAAGAGTCAGTGGCCCTGAAGCAGGAGGTGCTGCACGACAAGGATCTTATGGATAAGCTGCAGCAATGTATCGGGCTTATCCTGGAGACCTATGAGAAAGGGGGAAAGGTGTTGTTTTGCGGAAATGGTGGCAGCGCTGCTGATGCCCAGCATCTGGCTGCGGAGTTAAGCGGACGATTTTATATTGACAGGCCTCCGCTCAACGCAGAAGCACTTCACGTGAACAGCTCTTTTGTGACGGCTACCGCTAACGACCACGCCTTCGAAAAGATTTTTTCCAGGATGATCGAGGCTGTAGGACATAAAAACGATTGTCTGGTGGCGCTGTCTACCTCCGGAAGGTCAGAAAATGTCATCAGGGCCCTGGAAGCAGCACGTAAGCTGGGGCTGAGGACAATCGGGCTGACTGGTGAAAAGAAAAATCCCATGTCCGGTCTTTGCGATGTGCTGATACGCGTTCCCTCAAAGGATACCGCCAGGATACAGGAGGTACATATGCTGTTCGGCCATATCATCTGTGAAAACGTTGAAAAACTCCTTTTTAGCTGATGCTTTCCGCACGCGATTTTCCTGTTTTTCATAAGGGATGGAGCCTTTTCCTTGACCGTGACGGGGTGCTAAATCACCGTCCGTGCGACGGCTATGTGAAAAGGCCCGGGGATTTTCATTGGACTCCCGGCAGCCTGGAAAGTCTGAATAGATTGAATAAGCTGTTTAACCACATTGTAGTTATCAGTAACCAGCAGGGGGTGGGCAAGGGCCTGATGAGTGATGAGGACTTGCAGCGTATACATGAGAGATTACTTGAAGATGTTGAAAAGGCAGAAGCCAGGATCGACAGGATCTATACAGCAACCGGTCTGAGGCATGGAGATAGCCACCGCAGAAAGCCAGGTGAAGGTATGGCCATGGAGGCCAGGCATGATTTCACCGATATACGCTTTGAGCAGACCATCATGGCCGGAGATACCTTTCGCGACATGCTTTTTGGTAAGCGCCTGGGTATGATTACTGTGCTGATTGCGCCAGTAAGGCCGTTTCCCCCGCAATATCATTATTATGCTGACTTCCATTTTGTCAGTCTGCAGGATTTTACTAATTTTATGATTACATATTTCAATACCTGAATATATGTAATGTCATAAATGAAATGCGATTATGAGTAAAGGCAGGGTTTTGATGGCTATGAGTGGTGGACTTGACAGCAGCGTGGCCGCCATGATGCTTATCAATGAAGGATATGAGCTGGTGGGGATCACCATGAAAACCTGGGAGTATGCCCAGGGTGAAATTCCCGATAAAGAGACCGGGTGTTGTAGCCTGGATTCCATTAACGACGCCAGACAGCTGGCTGTAAGCATGGGTTTTCCGCATTATGTGTTAGACATACGTGATGAGTTTGAAAAGTATATCGTTACAGATTTTATCGATGAGTATCTGAAGGGCCGGACACCCAACCCCTGTGTACTCTGCAATACCCACATTAAATGGGGCGCGTTGCTGAAACGTGCTGAGCAGCTCGACTGTCAGTTTATCGCCACCGGACATTACGCACAGGTCCGCCGGGAAAATGGCCGGATGGTGCTTTCCAGGGGAGTGGATAAAGACAAGGACCAAAGTTATGTGCTATGGGGCCTGCCACAGGAGTTTCTTGAAAAAACCATCTTTCCGCTGGGAGGGTATGCCAAGCCGGAAATCCGTGAGATGGCGCGTGAGGCTGGCTTCCATGACATAGCCGGGAAGCGCGAAAGCTATGAGATATGTTTCATTCCGGATAATGACTACAGGGGCTTTCTGAAGAAACAGGTACCTGGCCTGGAAGAAAACCCAGGCGAGGGAGATTTTGTCGATAAGGAGGGTAATGTCCTGGGAAAACACAAAGGATACCCTTTCTACACTATCGGACAGCGAAAAGGTTTGAATGTAGCTCTGGGTGAACCGGTATATGTCAGCAAGATCTTTCCCGAAACCAACACCATTGTTTTAGGCAAGCGGCAAGACACCTTGTCTACCAAATTTTCCGTTAGCGGTTTTAATCCCATAAAATATGCCAGTCTGCCCTCACAGCTGGACACCTTTGTTAAAATACGCTATAAAGATCCCGGACATCCGGCTACCATTATCTCAGATCCAGAAGAGTCTGTTTTACATGTAAAGCTGCACGAACCAGTGTCGGCTGTTACTCCGGGTCAATCAGCCGTATTTTACGACGGCAAAGATGTAATTGGCGGCGGATTTATTGAAAATGCCCGCTTTTAAGGCTGCCAGAATCCTCTGGGCTGACCTGCTTTCCAGTTGAAATAAAAATATGCCCTTCTCAGAGGACTTAGTCGTCTGACGGAAGTCCTGTTTCTGCATTCTCCACGGTAGAGTAGAGGCGAGGTGTGTTTTGCTGTGCGTGTATGGTAGGAGGTAGTAGGTAGTAGGTAGTAAGTAGTAAGTAGTAAGTAGTAAGTAGTGTCTCGTTCTGAAATTAGTTTATGCTTTTTGGGAGCATAAGTACTGTTGTTGATTGTGAAGTTTACAGATGGAAGATAAATAAAATAACTCTCTATGTGAATTACACAAAAGTAAATCAATAATACAAATGTAAACATTGTATTGATAATACATTATATATAACTCATTAATAACTATATAGCAATTTAATTCACATCTGTATACCATACACTGTGTAAACATCTGAAAACATTACGTGGCTGCAAAAAATATAAGCGGGTAAATATAATTTATATTGCTCATAACCAATATTATAAAGTAATTATATCAACTAATGATTTAAATGTTAATTAAAACCATCCTTTTTTTTAATGTTCTATGTTAGTCTATCTAAAACCCTTGAAATATAGTATAATAACAGCTTTATCTTATGTATAACATTAAACAAAACACAAGTTACAGATGTAAACTAATTAATTTTACGATTAAAATTATTTTGTGAATTAATAAATTTTGTAGTTTTACACAAATGTAAACACTGCGTGTCGAAATAAATCCCTGCTCATGATTGATAGAATCCGTTCATTATTAGCCGAGCGCCAGATGACTGCTTCATCTTTTGCTGATAAACTGGGAGTGCCACGGTCAACAATCTCCCATATCTTATCTGGGCGTAACAAACCAAGTCTGGAAATGGTAAATAAAATTCTTGATGCCTTTCCGGACTTACGAACAGAGTGGCTGGTACGGGGTGATGGTCTTATGTTTAAGTATGAAGCCAGAAAACCGCCTGCCGATTTGTTTTCTCAGGATGATCATGCGTCTTCTTCTGATAGACCTATAGAAAAGCCTTACCTTGAAAATCAGCAAAAAGAGAAGGAAGGAGACTTACCGATACCTGAACACAAAGCCTATCGAGCTCCTTTTACCAAGGATCACAAAAATTCTGAAAAGGATTTTGGAGAAACAGATTCTTCAAAACATAATGAAAAACAGCAAGTTACCTCCGGTACTTATCAGGATAACTATGCCAAACAGGCGGGTTTTGAGAAAATAACCGAGAAGATCATTGTATTATACAGTGACGGCAGCTTTTCCGAATATAAATCCAGGTAAAAGCATAGCCGCAGATTTGAATGTGTTTTATATTCATCCTGGGGCTTCTTTTCTGCCGTGATTTCCTTCTCCTGCACTGTAATTATGTAATTATCCTGCGATTGTGCTTGAATATTTCTTACCTTTGTATGTTTAATTAAGACAAACTGCGATTTTGGACAAAACGCAAATTCTAAGAGCTGCCGAATACCTGAAAGACAGGAGTCAGAGCATTGTCATGATCATGCATACCAGTCCTGACGGTGATGCCGTAGGGTCTTCGCTGGCTTTTTATGACTATCTGCTTAACGCTGGCTACTCCAATATCCATGTTATAGCGCCCAATCCCTATGCCTCTTTTCTTCACTGGATACCCCATCATGATAAAGTGATCATAGCTGAGAAAGAAAAAGAGAAAGCTAAAGACCTGATAAGTAGCGCTTCTATATTGTTTTGCCTCGACTTTAATGGTTTTTCACGTGTAAATCATTTGGAAAAAGTACTCCGGGATAGCAAGGGTGTCAAAATCATGATCGACCATCACCCCGGGCCTGAGTCTGGTTTTGATCTGGTTTTCTCTGATACGGATGCCAGTAGCACAGCGGAGATGGTATATGAGTTTATTGCAGGCCTTGGTGACACGGAAAAAATCAGCCTGCAGGCAGCCCAGTGCTTATATGTCGGGATTATCACAGATACAGGTTCGTTCAGTTATGGTTGCAACAACCCGCGCACCTACGAAATCGTTGCAAGACTCATAGAAAAAGGCGTAGACGGAGCCCATATTCACCACCTTATATACAGTACCTACACTATAGATCGCATGCGCCTCCTGGGTTATTGCCTGAGTGAAAGGCTGACGGTCATGCCTGAATATCAAGTGGCTTTTATTGCGCTATCAAAGGAAGATCTTAAAAAATTCAATCATCAGGAGGGCGATACAGAAGGTGTGGTAAACTATGCACTTGCCATTCGTGATATTAGCCTTGCGGTTTTATTTACTGAAAAAAATAACTATGTGAAAGTCTCTTTTCGCTCGGTGGGTGATGTGGATGTGAACAAGCTGGCGCGAAATTATTATGAGGGTGGCGGGCATAAAAATGCTGCCGGTGGTAAAAGTTTCCGTAGTCTTGAGCATACCGTAACTTCATTTATTTCGTTGGTAAAAGGAAGTAGTTAAAACAGGGAAAGTGCTCTATGTATATTCACCGATTGATATTTCTTTTCATTGTGTTCGTAACCTTTCATCTGCTATCATGCCAAAAGGAAACACAACAAAGGCAACTGGTGGATCAGCAGCAGATCGGGAAGGTACTGGAGCTGTCAAATAAACGCCTGTTGGCACAGGAAGAGCAGGCCATTGATGATTTCCTGGTTCGTTATGGATGGGAAATGGATGAAACCGGGTCTGGCTTGAGATATAAGATAGATGAAGAGGGAAATGGGCCCAAAGCAGCTTATGGACAGATTGTGGAACTGACATATGATGTATATTTGCTAAACGGAGATCATGTGTACTCATCTGAGGAAGATGGAGTCCTGCAGTTCAAGGTTGGCCGAGGCGCAGAAGTAACCGGTCTTGACGAAGGTGTGAGACTGCTCAATCAAGGGGCTAAAGCCACCTTTATTATACCTTTTCACCTGGCCCACGGCATACCGGGCGATGGTAACAGGATACCGGGCAGAAAAACGATCATTTATCACGTTGAAATAACAACTATTTTTTAATAACAAGAAACCAAAGGAGAGATTATGAAAACCCTGAAAATTTTTTTGATTATCGCACCGATGCTTGCATTTTTGGCTTGCGGTCCTGCCACGGAGAACGACGAAGCCCAACATGAAGAGGTGGCTTTGCCTGGTATGGCGGAAATCGACTTTAATGAAGCAGAAAGCGGCCTGAAGTACGTTTTTCATGTGGAGGCTGATGGCAGACAACCTGAGATGGATGATATCCTGAGCATGACCATGATTTACCGATTAGATGATGAGGTATTGTTTGATAGCCGTGAAACCGGTATGCCGATGTTCTTACCTCTTATAGAACCTGAATATCCCGGAGATATTTACGAAGCTCTGTCCATGATGACGGTGGGCGACAGTGCCAGCTTTCTTATCGACGGGGAACGCTTTTTCCTGGAGACAGCAGGTGCGCCTGAATTGCCTCCTTTCCTTGAGCCGGGTGACGATCTTATCTTTGATATTCAGTTAGACAAGGCCATGGACGAAGAGGCATTTGCTGAAGAACAACAGCGCCTGATGGAAGAGCAGATGGAAGCCGATATGGAACGTGCTGAGCAGGAAGAGGGACTCATGCTGGAGTATCTCGCAGAGGAAGACATTACCGTTGAACCTACAGAGACAGGCTTGTATTATATTGAAGAAGAGGAAGGTGATGGCCCGCAGGCCCAGGCTGGCGATATGGTTTCCGTACATTATGAAGGACGCCTTCTTGACGGTACCGTGTTTGACTCTTCTTATGAACGTTCTGAACCAATCGAGTTCCCGCTTGGACAAGGTCAGGTAATACCCGGTTGGGATGAAGGCATCAGCATGATGAAAGTAGGCGGAAGCGCCAGGCTCGTGATACCTTCTCACCTGGCATATGGAGACAGGGGAGCAGGACAGGCTATACCTCCATTCAGCACCCTCATTTTTGATGTGGAGCTCGTTGACATCGTTAACTAAATCATAATGGCCGTGCCTTGTATTTTCAGTATATGCAAGACTGCCCGTATATCCAAGTCGCTGCCACTGGTCGCGATTTTCATGGCAGTGTTTTTTTCCGCATGTCATGTGTTGCGTGTCCCGGAACCCGAACCAGAGCAGCAAACCACCGATAGCGGACTAACCTACACCATCCTGCGGGAAGGAGAAGGCCCCTTCCCGCAGGATGGTGACAGGGTAAGTGTGCATTATAAAGCCAGACTTTCCGATGGCACTATGTTTGATCAGACACAAGATAGAGAAGAACCGGTTACCTTCAACATGGGTACAGATGACGTGATACCCGGACTGGAGGAAGGTATCATGCTTTTAAGAGAAGGGTCTTTCGCAAACCTGATTATACCACCCCAGCTTGCTTATGGAGAAGAGGGTTACGGACCTGTTCCGGGGGACGAAACCCTGACCTTTGAACTGGAGCTTCTTCGGGTTGAAAAAGAGGCTGATCCTAAATATGAAGTGCCTGATACTGAACCGGAAGTTCATCCTGAAGATGCACTTACGTGGCAGGAGCTGCCTTCGGGCACCTCTCTGGCCATTCTTGAAAAAGGTGACGGCCCGGAGCTTAAAGAGGGAAAGCTGGTGACTTTACATTATACCGGATTTCTGGATGATGCCACAGGAACCGTTTTTGACAGCTCTTACCAGCCAGACGAACCCGTTTCTTTTATCCTGGGAAGAAAAATGGTTATCCCCGGATGGGAGGAAGCATTGCCCGGCCTGAGGGTGGGAGACAGGGTCAAAGTCCTTGTTCCCTATGAAATGGCATATGGAAGGGCAG
>SLEW01000290.1 GCA_007124575.1 Bacteroidales bacterium
AGATCGAATTCGGGAAGCCCTTCCAGCCCGGCCGTGGCGCCATCATCAGCTTCTTCCCGGGCAAGCCGCATGGCTTCTTGTTTTTTGTGGGATGCAATAAGCTCGTCAATGGTTTTCAGCTCGGCTTCTGAAGCCTTTTTCTGATCTTCTGATGTATGCCCTTTGTCCGCGTACTTTTCCGCTTCCGGTTTCCTTTTTGAAGCTTTCCGGTCTTCCTTGCCCCACATGGGTGTTTCGTCACGCTGGTCAAGCAACTCCTTCTCCCGCCGATCTTCTATGCGTTCATGCCTGTCATCACGCCGTCGCTCGGAAGCATTAAAAACCGGCTCCTGCTTTTCAGGCTTCTCCTTCTTCTCACCGCTACCAAAATATTCTTCCAGCATGTCATCCACTGTCACCTCCCTGCTTTCTCCGGAATCTGTTTCACCCTGACCCGCAGATGGTGCTTCAGCCTGCTTGTCAGCTTTGGGCTTACGCTTTAGAAAACTGACAAGAAGCCAGATCACTATCAATATGATATATACAAAATCTTCCATTTATAACGTTCTCATTCAGTTCAAAAAACAAATTTACCAAAAAAATGATAACTTTACATACATGTGCAAATATAGTCGCGCATGTGAAACAGGGAAATAAATCAAAGCATATGAGCCATCTGAGATACAACAAGCTAATCCTGATAATTGTTCTGCTCTTTGCTATGGCCTCCTGCGATGAAGATCGGGAACACCCGGTGCCCTATGTCCATGTGAATTTTGAGTTTAACGTCATTCACTACAACCTGAGCGGCCCCGGATCCTCACACCAGTTTTCCGTCGACGAGTCGGGAGGCTACAGAGGCATTATCGTGCACAGACTCACCATGGACGAATTCCGGGCCTACGACCGGGCATGCCCTTGCGACCCGAATAACTGCATGGTAAGCATAGACCCGGAGAATCCCCTTCTTGCCACAGACCCGTGTTGCGGATCCACTTTTTTGTTGCTTGACGGCACTATCGTGGAAGGTGACGCCAGGTTTCCGCTCAAAGAATACCGGGCATCCTTTAATCCCGCTACTAACCGCCTGCGGATCACCAATTAAATGATTAATAACGGTAATAGTCGGGCTTGAATGGTCCTTCTTTTTTAACACCAATGTAGGCTGCCTGCTCTTCGGTAAGTGTGGTCAGCCGGATGCCAATTTTTTCCAGGTGCAGACGCGCAACCTCTTCATCCAGATGCTTGGGCAAGGTGTATACACCCAGTTCATAATCCTTTTGCCAAAGGTCCATTTGTGCCAGCACCTGGTTAGTGAAGCTGTTGCTCATCACAAACGACGGATGCCCTGTGGCACAGCCCAGGTTTACCAGCCGGCCCTCAGCAAGCAGGAAGATCTCATGGCCATCGGGGAAAATAAATTTATCTACCTGTGGTTTTATGTTAACCTTCTCTATATCCTCCCAGGCTTCCAGTTGCTCTACCTGTATTTCATTATCAAAATGACCGATATTGCAGACAATGGCCTGGTCTTTCATTCCTGCCATATGTTCAGCGGTGATCACATCCTTGTTTCCGGTGGCTGTCACAAATATATTTCCTTCGTCCAGCGCTTCCTCCATCGGCTTCACTTCAAAGCCTTCCATGGCAGCCTGAAGCGCACAGATGGGGTCTATCTCTGTTACGATTACACGGGCACCATAGCTACGCATGGAATGGGCGCAGCCTTTGCCCACATCACCATAGCCGGCAACAACAACCACCTTGCCGGCGATCATCACATCAGTAGCCCGCTTAATGCCATCCGCGAGCGACTCACGGCAGCCATAAAGGTTGTCAAACTTCGATTTAGTAACAGAGTCGTTTACGTTTATGGCAGGAACGAGCAACTCACCCTTTTCCATCATCTGGTAAAGCCTGTGCACGCCTGTGGTAGTCTCTTCCGATATTCCACGGAGACCTTCAGACACACGTTGCCATTTCTTAGGATCCCTGGAATGGATGTTTCTGATAAGCTCCTGGATGATGGCCTCTTCTTTGTTTGAAGGTTTTTTGCTTAGCAGCGAAGGGTCTTTCTCCGCCTGGTATCCCTGATGAATAAGCAGGGTGGCATCACCACCATCATCTACAATCAGGTGAGGGCCTTCTCCTTCGGGAAATGTAAGTGCCTGGTTCGTACACCACCAGTACTCCTCCAGCGTCTCACCTTTCCAGGCAAATACCGGCACGCCGGCATCCACCATCGCAGCCGCCGCATGATCCTGGGTAGAAAAAATGTTACAGCTTGCCCAGCGCACATCCGCACCAAGCGCTACAAGTGTCTCTATGAGCACAGCGGTCTGAACGGTCATATGTAACGACCCGGTTACCCTGGCCCCCGCTAACGGCTTCTGCTTTGCATACTTTTCACGGATCGCCATCAGGCCTGGCATCTCCTTTTCCGCTACTGCTATCTCCTTACGGCCAAAGTCCGCCAGAGAGATATCCCGTATCTTATAATCAGCTTTTGTCTTTGTCATCGTGTTTTCCATTATCTGTCGTCTTAATTGTTATTTTTGCAAAGGTAATATTAATATAAATAATGGCTGTTTCCCATGCCGGTCAAAGGTGCCTAAAGCTATTTCAAAGACAGAAACACCAGGAAAAATAATGCATTCATGCCTGTTTACCTGAAAAAAAACCTGCGGCATGCCCGCCTTGGCATCTGGGAAATCACCGAAACATCTGGTGAGCTCTATCGGATGGCCAGGCTTTCTTCCCACGAGAAAGCTTTTTATGCAAGGCTGAAATCAGATACCAGGAAAAAACACTGGCTGAGCTACCGCCTCCTGCTGCCAAAACTTTTGCCTGCCCACGCTGTTTCCGGCATCTCCTACGACAACTTCGGAAAACCCCTTCTCGACAATGGCGCAGGTCACATATCCGTAGCTCACTCAGGCAAGTTTGCCACCCTTATCATCAGCGAACATTACCCGACAGGGATCGATATCGAAAAAATCCAAAATAAGATCCTGTCCCTGAGCCATAAATTCTTGTCAGACAAAGAGCAGGAATACCGTTTTCCCACAGCAGTAAAAGAGAGCCTGTTTGTGATCTGGTGCGCCAAAGAAGCCCTGTACAAACAACAGGGCCAAAGCGGCCTGCAGTTCAGAAAACACCTCGAAATAGAACCTTTCGCATATACCGGAAACGGCAGGGTCAAAGGACATGTCCGCCAGGGAGAAACACACCGGGTGATGGAATTGTTTTACGAAACCATCGAAGACTATCTGCTGGTATATACCGTTGAGCGTCCATGAATGGGACGTTGGGAGTATGGAGCAGGGAGTAGGTAGTAAGCAGTAAGTAGTAAGAGGAAGAAGGAAGAAGGAAAAACGCCAGTAACCCAGTAAGCCCAGTAAGTGAAGTGGTTGCATCAATCACCGACCGGCGTGAACAAGCCACGATGCTGGAGTGTTAAGTTGAGATAGGAGCATTTGTCATCAGGAAGACAATTTTTTATAAGCAACTGATCATTATCCGCTCCTGCTTTGTATATTTGTGTAGGGAATGGTGCTTGTTTACGTGTTGAACGGAGCCTGTCCGGGTCTGATTCATGCCAACAGCTAAACGCCAACGGACAATAACCAACAGCAAGCCCGGACTTTTCAACCTTTCGATTTGACGTTTTGACATTTTTAATCACATAAAAAAATATCACGATGAAGTACGATTTAATTGTTTTGGGCAGTGGTCCGGGCGGCTATGTGGCTGCCATCAGGGCGTCGCAACTGGGTATGAAGGTGGGCGTCGTAGAAAAAGCAGAATTGGGGGGAATATGCCTTAACTGGGGCTGTATCCCTACCAAGGCACTTTTGAAAAGCGCCCAGGTATTTGAGTATTTACAGCATGCCGCTGACTATGGTGTAAGCTTTGACGGAGAAGCCAAAGCCAACCTGTCCGATATGGTGAAGCGCAGTCGTGATGTGGCCGCCGGCATGAGCAAGGGCATCCAGTTTCTGTTCAAGAAGAACAAGATCGACCACATAGAGGGTCATGGCAAGGTAAAGCCGGGAAAAAAAGTGGCTGTCACTGGTGATGATGGCAAAACCAAAGACTATGAAGCCAGTCACATCATAATTGCTACGGGAGCCCGAAGCCGTCAACTCGATAACCTCAGGCAGGATGGCAAGAAGATACTAGGCTACCGTGATGCCATGGTTCTTGAAAAACAGCCGGAATCTATGGTAGTAGTCGGCTCCGGCGCTATCGGTACCGAGTTTGCCTATTTTTACAATGCCATAGGCACAAAAGTTACCCTTGTAGAGTTTATGCCCAACATCATACCCGTGGAGGATGAAGAGGTGTCCAAACAACTGGAGCGCACTTTTAAGAAGTCGAAGATCAAGGTCATGACCAACAGCTCCGTGGAGTCTGTCGACACCAAAGGGAAAAAGTGCAAGGTGAAGGTAAAGACAAAAAAGGGGGAAGAAACCATCGAGGCTGATGTGGTACTCTCCGCAGTGGGCATTGCCCCAAACACTGAGGAGATCGGGTTGGAGGAAACCGGCATCAAAACAGAGAAAGGCCAGATCAAGGTAGATGAGTTTTATCGTACAAATGTGGAGGGCGTGTATGCCATCGGTGATGTTACCCCCGGGCCCGCCCTGGCGCATGTAGCATCTGCTGAAGGGATTATCTGTGTGGAAAAAATCGCCGGCGGGAACCCGGAACCCATGGATTACAACAATGTTCCCGGATGCACCTATTGCTCTCCCGAAGTAGCCTCTGTGGGATATACTGAAAAAGCTGCAAAGGAGGCCGGTTATGACCTGAAGATAGGGAAATTCCCGTTTTCGGCTTCCGGTAAAGCCAGCGCAGCAGGTGCTAAAGAGGGCTTTGTGAAGCTGATCTTTGATGCTAAATACGGTGAGCTGCTGGGAGCCCACATGATCGGTGCCAATGTAACCGAAATGATCGCTGAGGCTGTCGTGGCACGCAAGCTGGAAACCACAGGCCACGAGATGATCAAAGCCGTACACCCCCACCCCACCATGTCGGAAGCCATCATGGAAGCCGCCGCAGCAGCCTATGGGGAAGTGATTCACATGTAAGAAAGCACCACACAAATCTTACTACTTACTACATACTACTACGAACCCCTGAATCAAACAATAACAACAAAACACACCCCATGTACCTCACCCCCACCCCTTTCTCAGGCCTTTACCTCATCAGGCCAAAGGTTTTTGCTGACGAAAGAGGCTATTTCTTTGAAGCCTGGAACAGGCAACAATTCACTGACGCCAGCATCCCTTCCGATTATGTGCAGGATAATCAGTCTGGCTCCATGGCTAATGTGGTTCGTGGTCTGCACTTCCAGGTACCGCCGCATGCCCAGGGGAAGCTTGTCAGGGTCATCAGGGGAGCCGTGCTGGATGTGGTGGTTGACCTCCGCAGGGATGAGCCTACCTTTGGACAGCATTTTTCCACACGCCTTACAGCAGAAAACCACCACATGTTGTATATCCCGGAGGGCTTTGCACATGGTTTCAGAACGCTGCAAGACGACACCGTGTTTTTTTACAAATGCACACGTTACTATAACAAGGAATCCGAGCGTACGATCCAGTGGAACGACCCTGACCTTTTAATTGACTGGGGGACGGATAAACCCGTTCTCTCAGGGAAAGATCAGCATGCCATGTTATTCAGGGATTTCAAAAGCCCTTTTTGATAAGATCCTTTTTAAAGGGTTATGTTAAACAGTAAGCGAAAGGCCACCTCAGCCTCGTCGGGCATCCATGCCGTACGCAAGCCCAGCTGTACAGGTGTAAAGATTCCCAAAAAGTGCATGTTTGCCAACACATCCGCACCCATTGAATACATGCTCACATCGCGCAGGTAGCGGTCTCCGTCATCTGTCAGTGCCGGCCTGCGTGCTCCGGCATAATCGCCAAAAAGATTGAGGTATACCCGCTTTATATAGAAGGCATAGGGAATATTCCATTCCGGGTACATCACGGGCAAAGCATAATCAGCAGAAAGCACCCAAAGCCTTTCATCATAACGTGCGGTATAGCCTCTGGGATAGTTTATCAGATTCGGAAACCGATAATTAATGGTAAACTCCCTGGTCGCACCAGGCTCATGTTCCTGCCAGGCAGCAGATAAGCGCAGGCTATGATGCCTGGCCAGTCCGGGGAAAAAAGCCGTGAACCTGCCTGCCAACACAGCCCCCATGTCGCCACCCTGGAGGAGTGTGTGACGGTATTGCAGATCGAGTACATGACCCCAGCGCGGACGTATGTCGCGCTGTACCATGCGCCGCTGCCAGTATGCCGTCAGACGGTATTCAAAGGGATAAATATCATTACCTCTGAAAAAGTCAGGGGAGTCATCATCAGGACGCACACCGATCATTCTGAATGCAGCTGAAGGAGTAACCCCATAATGTATTGCGCCGCGCTGGAATCTCATAGGCAGGTTTAAGCCCACTTTCACAGACCTTTCCCTGAACAAAAACGGAATGAAGTCATCACTGCCACTCTGATCCAGGTAGTAAGAGCGACGTAAGCCTGTCTCACTCCTGAAATCCACCATAGGATACCAGCCCATGTATCTGTAATCGATATAGTATTTACCGAGCCTGTCATTGATATCAAAAGCATACCCCGCAGAAAACAAAGATGTGCTCAGGTTATTCTGTGAAAAGACCGAAACACCCGGGTCCACGTCCTGAGCATCCACGTCAACAGTGAAAGGCCCCCAGCTGTGAAAGCGAAACAGGTTTGCCAGCCTGCTGTAATTCCTGATCTCATGATCATGCCTCGTAATATTTGTTCCTGAAACAACATCCCCAGGCTCCTGCTCCACTATATGACGGTAAAAATTAACGGCATGGTTTTCTACGTCCTGCAACGGTGTCACCTTGTCAGGTTTTTCTTTACGCATAACAGCCTGAAAACCTTTGGCGGTATAATCCGACCAGGCATACAGGTTTTCTCCTTCATGAAATAAAAGGTCATAGGCACCATAGTGTGATGAAATAACCTTGCTGACACGGCCATTCTCAACATCCAGATGGTAAATGTTATCAATTCCTGAAAAAGCTCCATGAAACACTATGGTTTCCGCGCCCAGGTATCGGGGTCTTGATATGTCAGTATAACCGGCATCAAACAGAGTTTTCATGCTATGGTCATCCAGGTTGACCAGGACGATGCGTTTGCCTTCATCGTCCTGGGCGACGGCCGTCAGCGAATTTTTTTCAGGGTGCCATGAAGGCTGCATCAGGTAAGCATTGCCAGGGTCGCTGACACGGAACACCTCCTCTCCGCTACTGGCGTCAATGACCACGAGTGAGTATTCGTTGACAGGGCTCACCTCTGACACGGCAATCAATGAATCACATGGCGAAACAGAAGCCGCAAAATATCGTGTACCCCGGGTAATACGCCTGACACGCTCTTTCCTTAAACACCAGGTATGCACTTCTGACCAGCTGCGGTGTTCCCAGCGGGCATCATGCCGGATCTCCGTCCAGGCCAGAAGAGAGTCTCCCAGCGAAAACATTTCTCTGTGACCCGGGCCGGGTGTAAACAAATCTTCCTCTTCGCCATGCAGAGACAGCCTGATAATTTTCGGGATATCCTCAAAGCCGCTTTTTAATACAAGCAGGCTTGTGTCATCAAGGATAGCCAGGGGACGGTAATGGGTATATATGTCTTTTTTTCTGTTGATGACATCAAAGGAAGTATATGTGTGCTGTTCTTTTTGATGCTTCCATGCAGCTTCCAGCATAGAGAAGGTAGAGTCATAATGTGCTCTCACCGACACGCCTGCATGTTCTCTCAGGCCCAGAGAGAAAGGAATAATGGTATGCGGGCGGTGGGTAACGTAATTCAGGACATCATCCCATACCCCTATGCCGTATAATGCCCTGGCAGCGGCTGTCAGCTGATAGCCCAGCTCATAATGGTTCGGTACATGATTTTTATAGGACCCCAGGGTGGCCTTATCATAAGAGTATATCTCTTTTTCCAGCACCTGGGCGCGCAAACCTCTTTCGAAGGCAGGCAAGCGACCGCGGCCCCCATGTGTGAAAGCCGTTTCGGCAGCCACGGCATCGCCTTCAAGAAACCACTGGGGCACGAACACACCCAGTGCCAGACCGGTGACATGTTCGCCAAAGATACGGGCAGCAACCCCCGTGACACCCTGGTTGAGCTTGTCAACCTGCACAACATGCCGGAACTCATGCACGGCAAGCCTTTCAAGCCATCCATGCGCATCGTTATCCGGCGGTGGATTAGAGAACATTTCTATTCGTGACGGGGCCCAGCTCACAAACCCGTTAGGGACCACTGTCTGGTTATGCAGGATGACAGGCACCCGGCGCGGACGGTGTCCCAGTGAAGATGCTACAGGCTCATAGCTGAACTCAAGAATGTCGGCCACATAAGAAGCCTGCTCACTAAACTCCTCAGGAAAGATCACAAGGAAATGCCTGGTCTCGATCTGCTTCCAGTCCACACTGGCAGGATCCTGACCACGGATGTAATACTGGCCCGACACATCGCCTGAAGAAATCAGCAAAAAAAAGATCAAAAAAAGATTTGCCAGGCAAAAACTTACAGGCATACAACTGCTGTCCTTGCTGGATCCCCGGCCATCAACCATTAGACCATAAAAACCACTGCCAGTCATAGGCTTACTGATGTTGCAGACGTGAAAAGTAACTCCACAAAGGACAACCTGGCGGAAAAGGTGCAACGACTTTTATGGGCTGTTTGCGCACCGGGTGCTCAAACTCAACAGACCATGCATGCAGATGGATGCTGCCATCCCGGTTAGGCCTGTCATAACCATACTTCACATCTCCCTTTATCGGACAGCCAATGGAAGCCAGCTGGGCCCTCACCTGGTGATGACGACCGGTAAGCAATTCAACCTCAAGCAGATAATACCGGTCGCTTTGGCTCGCAAGGCTGTATATCAATTCCGCTTCTTTGGCCCCGGACGTTCCGGCACCGACCAGATAAGATTTGTTTTGCTTTTCATTTTTCTTAAGATGATGGGTCAGATGCTCCCCCGGCCTCGGGGGCTTCTGTTTTACAACGGCAAGATACCTCTTCCGGATTTGCTTCTCCTTAAGCATGGCATTTAACCTTGATAATGCTTTAGAGGTCCTGGCAAAAAGGACTACACCACTCACAGGTCTGTCGATGCGATGAACCACACCCAGGAATACATCTCCCGGCTTACCATACCTGTCCTTTATGTAAGCTTTGGCCTCTTCAACAAGCGGCACGTCGCCGGTTTTATCTCCCTGCACGATCTCTGACGGCAACTTGTTGACGATGAGCAGGTGATTATCCTCAAACAGCACCCTCTCAGCAAAAGTCAAAGCCTCTAACGTCATAACCGGAAAGTTAATATTGTTCCTTGTCGTTGGGGAAGCGTTGTTTTTTTACATCGGCGATATAAGACTCCACGGCCTTGTTGATCTCTTCATAGAGGTTGTGATAGCGTCGAAGGAACCGGGGAGAGAATTCCTGGTTGATGCCGAGCATGTCGTGCAGCACCAGCACCTGCCCGTCGACCTGGCTCCCTGCGCCGATTCCGATAGTAGGGATGCTGATCTCGCGGGTTACCTTTTCAGCAAGCACCGCCGGGATCTTCTCCAGGACGAGCGCAAAACATCCGGCCTCAGCAAGTAAATGAGCATCCTCTACCAGCTTGCTGGCCTCCTCTTCCTGCGTGGCGCGAACCACGTAGGTGCCAAACTTGTTGATCGACTGCGGTGTCAGTCCCAAATGGCCCATCACAGGAATGCCGGCAGACAAGATACGGTCTACAGATTCAATGATCTCCTTGCCTCCCTCCAGCTTCACGGCATTAGCGTTTGACTCCTTCATGATACGAATGGCCGACAGCAAGGCTTCACGACTGTTGCCCTGGTAAGTACCAAAAGGCATGTCTACAACCACCAGGGCACGCTTTACAGCGCGCATCACCGAACCGGCATGATAAATCATCTCATTAAGCGTAATGGGCAGCGTGGTCTTGTAGCCGGCCATCACATTGGCAGCCGAATCGCCCACCAGGATAACATCCGTTCCGGCACCATCTACGATGCGGGCCATGGAATAATCATATGCAGTCAGCATGGAGATCTTCTCCTGCCGCAACTTCATCTCCTGCAAAACATGCGTGGTAACCTTAGTTGCTTTTGAAGCCTTCATGGGTATGGCAATTTAAATGAAAAAAACAGAACCGACACCTTTAAAACGGCCAGAAATTATTATCGTACCAGACTTTCTCTGTCAGCTGCTCGTTCAGGTCAATCAGGAGCTTGTGATGTCCCTTTTCCCAGTTGGCAAGCCATTCAAACAGCTCCCTTTCATTGGGATCATCTGTCTCTTTAGCCCTGTTTGAATAAACTTCAACCGACTTGTTCTCCATGTCAATGGCAGCAGATATCGCTGCAGCCTCAAAGCCGGATCCGGATATGTCCTGTACCATCTCCCTGGTCAATATGGTGTTGGCGATGGCATCATGCCCGGGCGCCTTTTCCAACTGATTGTTGTCGAAACTGCCTTCCTGGCTGTAGTACTTGAGCTGCTTCTGCAAAAAATCAATATGTGTCTGCTCCTCTTCTGCCATCACATTGAAAATCTTACGCACATCTTCGTTTTCTGTCTGAGTGGCAACCTGCTCATACAGGGATTTGCCGCGGTGCTCCATGATAATTGCCTGTTTGAGAATATCTTTTACGCCTTCTTGTGCCATCTTACTTGTTTTTTAATGAGTAATTCCATAAAATAATAGTGATCATAACCATAACAAAAATAGGGTTTTTCCTTCAATTAAACGTATTTTTGTCAGCAAAGGCTACACCACATGAAAAACAACCCGAAACAGCAAGTTGTTGAATGCTTTTACTCCTGGCAGGGAAAATTGCCGGATGAAATGCATGCGTTACCGTTATCCGGATCTAATCGCATATATTTCAGGTTAACGGACGGAGCAACCACTATTATCGGGGCATATAACCCGGACGTGCGCGAAAACAAAGCCTTCATAGAACTAACCAGGACTTTTATGGCTGCGGGATTACC
>SLEW01000322.1 GCA_007124575.1 Bacteroidales bacterium
CCTACCACAAATGGGTCAAGTGGGCCGCACCGCTGATCGCCATCCTGATCGTGCTGGGGTTCCTGTTGCTGATACCGACGGTGACGATGGAGCTTTCGGGGTTTTAAATTTATGTGCTTTCATATAACTTATTTGCAAACTGCTAAAAATGAGCCATCTGTAAATATGTTATTTAAATGAATAACATGGGCAGCGCCCATATAGAGACTAATGTGCTAATGTGCTAATGTGCTAATTGATTGGTAACCAGTGGTTTAAGGGAGATTGGGGTTGTTCTTTGGGGAGATGATCTTTTTTGGGAGAGGATATGGATGGAACGCGGATGCTGCGCAGCGTCATCCGCGTTCATCCATGGCAACAAACTAAAACCCTGCCATCGTCAAAGTACACCCCCATCCCTTACTAACCACCCCAAAACTCCACCAATTAGCACATTGGCACATTAGCACATTGGCACATTGGCACATTGGCACATTAGCAAATTAGCACATTGGCACATTGGCACATTGGCACATTGGCACATTATCAAATTAGCACATTACTTCCCCGGCACGTCCGGAATTACAACACTAAACCGGCTCCCTTCCCCCACTTTGCTGGTAAGTTTGATCTCGCCGCCCATGAGGCTTACGAGGCGGCGGGCAATTCCGAGTCCCAGGCCGGTACCCTCGTACTGGCGGCTGTCGCCGGCGCTTAACTGTTTAAACTCCTCGAAGACCGCCTCCTGGTCCTCTTCGCGGATGCCGATGCCGCTGTCTTCCACGGTAAGAATAACGGTATAAGGCATATATCCTGCTGGCATTTCTGCGACAGGATCATCCCCTGCCAGGTCTTGCTCTGCGCCCGTGGAGGCCTGTGCAGCCTCATCAGCTGATGGGTTGTCTTGAGGCCGGACGGAGGCAATAACCCTGACATAGCCTACATGGGTAAACTTCACCGCGTTGCCCACGAGGTTAAAGAGCACCTGGCGCAGGCGTGTCTCATCCAAAAGGAAGGTTTTATTTGCCAGCGGGCATACCCTAAGCTGAAAATCCAGGTTTTTCTCCATGGCACCCGGCTGAAAGGTCTTTTTCACGAAATCAAGGATTTCCAGCAAGCCAGCAGGCTTAGGCTCTATGGTGAGCATCCCTGCCTCAGCCTTGGAAAAGTCGAGCAGGTCGTTGATAAGGCGGAGCAGCGCGTTGCTGCTTTTGATAGCTATTTCGAGGTGTTCGCGGTTTTCCCCATGAGGCATCTCATCGGCCACCAGGTTGGTGAAGCCCAGGATGGCATTCAGGGGGGTGCGCAGCTCGTGGCTCATGTTGGCAAGAAACTCGGTCTTCACGCGGTTAGACTCTTCTGCTTTTTCGCGTGCATGGATCAGCTCCCTTTCATATCCCACCCTGTCGATGCTGCCTGCAATGATGCTGGCAGCAAGCTTGAGCAGCGCAATCGACTCGTCATCCCACTCCCTGGTATGGCGCACCGAGTCGAAGCCCACGAAACCGGCAAACTGCTTACCCGAATGCATGGGCACCACGATGACCGACTGGATGCCCTGGGGCTCCAAAATAGCCCTTTCATCCACATAGATCTCATCTTCAGGCAAGTCTTTTATCTTGGGGATGTAAATGTGCTCATTGTTCATCAGCACGTCGCGCCACCGCGGCACTGCCTCGCTGAGAGGGATCTGCTGTAGGTTTTCCTTTTCCGATGGGATGCCCTCACGGCACCATTCATGGGAATTGCTTACCTCTCCGGTTAGTGGATCATAGAGGAACACATAAGACCTGTCCACGTTTGTTGCCAGGCCCAGAGTACGCAGCACCCCATCAATGGCCTCGTCGATCTTTTCCGGCTCAGCCTGTATCAGCCGTTCCGAAACACGTACCACGTTATGATAGAGCCTGTTGAGCTCGCTGGTCTTCTCCTGCAATGAGCGTATCTTGCTGATGTTATCAAGATAAAAACGTTGCGAAATGGCCATCGCAAAGAGGATGATGGTAAGACTGAGAAGCAGAGGGCTGTAATCCAGCATGGTAACGCCCGAGACAAAAAGGATGCTTCCTGCTGTCGGCAAGAAGATACCCACCAGGAGCGCATAAAGGTGCATATAGGCTCTCTGACGTCGCAATGTCACAATAAAAATCAAAGCAGCGGCAATGACCAGCCCGTAAGAATATACCGAATGGACCCAGAACCACGTAGCAGGAACATAGTTATATACCACGTAGTCCATGTGTATCGTGTCCGGAAATATATCAGACCAGAACCATCCATGCAGCCTGTTCGTGAACATGATCACCATGGAGGCCACGGGAATGGCCCACAAGACATAGTACCGTTTTTGTATCCATGGCAGCAGGCGGCTTTCCGAATATTTGAGAGCAAACAGGAAGAGAAAAACCGGCAGGGTGATAATCCCCACAAAAGACAGCTTTACGGCGATTACGCTCAGTTCAAAGGGCAGGAGGATCCATAGGCCGGTGAAGAGAGCCCATACACCTGTGGAAAACATCACCGGCAAAAAGGACCTGAACTTCTTCCCTACATCGAGCTTGTATATTTGAAACGCCAGAAGCGCTGACATCAAGGCACTTAGAAAGGCCAGGGAGATATATAGTTCCATTGTTTGAGGATCAACGAAATTAGGATGCCAAGATAGGGAAAAAAACAATAATGTGCTAATGAAATAATGTGCTAATGAAATAATGTGCTAATTAATTGGGAATCTGGATGTTTTAGGGCGTGTGGGGGTTGTTCTTTGCAGGTGCAAGGGTTTTTTAGTGGCATAACATTAGGATATATTCATGGAAAACATAAAGACCGTTTAAATCTGTGATAATCTGTGGGTCCTGTATGTGGTTTTAATACCTTTGCAGTATATACATTCAAAGGAAAATCATTCCTTACATCCGAAACCCTTAATTAGCACATTA
>SLEW01000301.1 GCA_007124575.1 Bacteroidales bacterium
CGCGTGCCCGCGTCGATACCCAACATATGTTTTGTTTTTTCCGGCATGATGGTCTCCTCGGATTTCATCCTCCAAAATTAGTAAAACCACCGGAATGCAGGTATTGGGATTGAGGCCTGGGTGCTCAGCGCCCAGATTCCGGGGTTATCTGCCACGCATTGTTCTCCCAGGCAATACGGCTGATGTCAAAATCAAATGATTTGCCGTCGAAATGGAGGATATGATCTAACGGGATGTTTTTGGGACGCAGTTTGTCTCCTTTTTGTGGAGGGCGGGTGACATGAAAATGCGCTGCAGGCCTTATATATTTTCCCAGGGCAGCTGATTCAAAGATATAAGGGCGTTGATCGCCGGCCATGTCAAGAATCATATGGAAAGCCTTGAGAAGACGCTCATCTTTCCGGTTCTGTATATAAAACACCTGCCTGGCACCGCAGCGCAGCATCCTGGAGCTGTCCTTGCTACCCGAAGGATTGTTTTCGCGGATGATGAGCAAGTCATCATCGCGATACACTTCCTCTGCGTCATCAGGTTGGAGGTGCCAGTGAGGTGACACTTTCACAGCAATGACCTGCTGATCAGCGAAACGTTCAATCAAGCGGCAGGAAAGCGTGGTTTTCCCCACATTCCGGGTGCTGCCACTGATCAAAAGGACATGTTGATATATGGGGAGCATGGGTGTCAAAACAATTTTGCCGGATAAACATTCCTGGCCACCATATCCTGTATGGCCTCCACGGCTTTTTCACGATCCTCTTTATAAGTTACGCCAAACCATTTGGCGCGGGTTTTCAAAACTTTGACCTGCGCTTTTCCATCACGGATCAGCTCATCCACCACAAAAGGGATGTAAAACTCAGCTTTGGGGTCTTGTATGCTCTCAGCAAGGAAAGCATGCATTTTTTTATCAAGATGCTTGAAGATATCAGGTGTAAAGCCCCAGAAATTCATCGAAACCAGGTCATCCGGACGCAGGTTAACGGGCTTTCCCTGGCTGATGATCTGTCCGTCCCGTTCCTGTTCAATCGCCGTATATTCCTGCACTGTTTTCAACAACCCACCCGGATCGACCTGGCAGATACCCCGGGAAACATGCCCATGGTCAGACAGCGTATTTTCCAGTCGATAACCACACATGGCATAATGACTCTCGCTATTTTCGGGAAGTGTTTGCAGATAGTCACCCATGGCCTTGAAGGCTTCGCGGCCATAAAAGTCATCGGCATTGATTACCGTAAAGGGCTCACTTATAAGGTTTCGTGCCACCCAGATGGCATGTCCTGTACCCCAGGGCTTTTCGCGGTCTGCCGGACACCGGAAGCCACCGGGCAGATCACCATGCTCCTGGAAAGCAAGTTCTACCTTAATCTTGTTTTTAAGCTTTTCTACCACATGCTCCCGGAAGGCCCCTTCGAAGCTCTTTCTAATCACAAAAACAACTTTGTCAAAACCCGAATGCAGGGCATCATAAACGGAATAATCCATGATACATTCACCGGAAGGCCCCAGCCGGTCAAGCTGCTTCATGCCCCCGTACCTGCTTCCCATGCCTGCCGCGAGTACCAGTAATGTGTTTGCCATAAATCTCTTCATTTTATTTTTCAACGTGTCAAAAATAAGTATTTCCGGGTAAAAAAAACCACCTTGCCGGATCACAGAAAATAGCGCAAAAACGCTTAAGAAAGCACAAATGCATTGGCCACGTCAAGCTCTTCCGGGATCACGGTATGCCCGATATCAGGATAGACCTCCAGTTTTACCTGCGCGTTCATGGATTGGATGATCCTCGCCGAGTCGCGGGCGCGCGTTACCGGGATATGAGGATCCGGATCACTGGTTCCGATAAAAACCGGTGTACCTTCAAAATCACCCTTGTAGTTTTCGGTATTGATCTCCTCACCTATCAGGCCGCCGGTAAAAGCCATGATTCCGCCCCAGAGGCGTGCATTGCGCGCAGCAAACTCAAGGCTCAGACAGGCACCCTGGGAAAAACCGGAAATATAAATCTGTTCACTGCTAAAACCTTTCTTTGTAAGATCACCCACCATGTCATCCAACAGATCGAGGGCACCGGTTAACCAAGGCTCATTTTTATCTGCGGGCATCAGGAAAGAATAGGGATACCAGGTATTTCGCGTGGCCTGTGGAGCCAGAATAGCAAAATCATCCAGGTCCAGGTGGTCTGCCAGGGGAAGCATGCTTTCCGCCGTGGCACCACGCCCATGAATGAAAATCAGCGCGCGTTTCGCTTCATCCAATGCTTTTCCGGAATAAACAATTTCTTTTTTATGCATAAATTACAGAGCTTATCAAATATAGGATTCTATGTCCAGATGAATGTCAGGCAAAATAGCTTCGATATGGTCTCGCTGGCCTTCGTATTGCGGTGGCAGCCTCAGGGATCCGCCAAGCGAATGTAATTCTTCATCTATAGTAAACCCCGGACCATCAGTGGCAATTTCATATAACACGCCACCGGGCTCACGAAAATACACAGAATTAAAGTATTGACGGTCTATGACATGCGTGGGATGCAATCCATATCGCTGAACAGCCTCCCTGACCTGCTGCTGGGTTTCCGAACCAGGCGTTCTGAAAGCTATGTGATGAACTGTCCCATATCCGCCTTGCCCGAAAGCTTTTGCCGGCTGATCTACCAGGTCAATATAACTACCAGGTGCGTCAACAGAGCCAAAGCGATACCGGTTGTCCTCCTGTGCCAACAGCTTATGATCCATCTTTTCTGTCAGAAGGCCTGCTGATTTATCAGCTGCAGCAGCCCAGATTTCAGCACCATAGAAACCGCGAATGGCATATTCGGCGGGCACAGGGCCTGCAGGCCAGGGCTTCCGCGCATCCCTGTCATTAAAGACCAGTTCAAGCCCCAGGCC
>SLEW01000005.1 GCA_007124575.1 Bacteroidales bacterium
CCCTGTTTCTTGTCTGCAGACCATTGAAAATGGGGATGGACAAAGAAAGTTGTACCGTACGATAGTAGTTTTCCCTCAACTGATCCACGTAGGGCACTGTTTCGGGGAGAGGTCCGTTGCCACCCATCATCGCGATATCTGCCTGCGAGGTATGGTTTTTTAAAGGGATGCTGTTTGTGTTGCCGTTCGGCATGCGTTTCAGCGCATCGGAATACCTGGACCCGAGGGCGCCGTGCAGGCTAAGGGTGGGATAACGCTCCCCTTTTCGTATATCAAGACTTTTCTCAGCCATTTGGATGCGCTGTCGTGCGGAATTCACCGAGGGTTCTATGAGCAGAGCCCTGTCAACTACCCGTTCCGGCTCCATCATCATCTGCTGTTCCTCCGCACTAATATCAGGTCTTTCTATACGAAAGTCCTTCCCCGGATCCAGCTCGAGAAGATACTTCAGCTCCAGGTAGGACATCTCCAGGTTGTTTTGTATCCCTGTTAACCTGGCCTCTTCCTCTGCAACCATGGCTTTCATCTCCAGGAGGTCCCCCCTGGAAACGGTGCCTCCATCAAAGAGAATACGTGTTTTTTCTGCCTGCTCCCCAGCCAGCTCCACCTGCTCTCTGGTCACATCCTTCATGTCCTCAAAGTAAAGGATCTGCAGATAGGCATTGGCTATGGTTAAGGTAATGGTGTTTTTCAGGTTTTCGGTATCATGACGCAGAGCTGTCTGCCTGGCCATGTGGTACCGGATATTGTTGATGGTCCTGAACCCCGCAAAAAGATTGAGACTGGTTGTTGCTGCCATGCCCTGGGAGGCAACCCGCTCCGTGAAAAACTCATTGGTTACCTCATCAATGCTGCGTCCGAAATTAAACGAGGCATTGGAAGACGCATTAAAAGATGGAAGTGTGTTGGCATAACTCCGGGTAAGGTCATGTCCGGCACGTGATTCCTCCATGCGCTGAAGCCGGATGTCCAGGTTGTTTTCCATGGCATGGTCAATACAATCCTGAAGGCTCCAAATGTTTCCCTGCTGGCCTGAAACGGTGAAACTAATAAGCAAAAACAAAAGAGAGGAACCGATCCATGCCAACGATTTGACAAACAGGGGAATGATTCTCTCCTGGCGAGCTCCACCCGCAGAGGCGGGGCAGGCATCTGACCGAAATATAAAACTATAAACAGATACGTTCCTGCATGCTTTCATTATCATGTGTAATAAATTTTTGATGAATGATCACCTAGATACATTTTACACATAATTCTTTCAATAAATATGCCGATGCTTATATAGCATTGTATATCAACAACATATAATATTTCCAACATGCAACATTCAACAAACAGGTGTTCGTAACCTAACAAAAGGCGTTCGCATTCGGACATATGTTCCGCATGCGCCGGCATCCTGTTTTGTCTGTGTTATGTACATGGTATTTTCATGCGACTCCGGAAAGAGTATGCTTCCGACCTTTCAATATTCCACAAACGAAAAGGATGATCAAAAATGAAGCGAAAATTTTGTTTCTACGTTGGGGCTTGACTTCACAGTGATATTCCCCTTATGAAGGCGCATGATTTCACGTGCAAGACTCAGACCGATCCCTGAGCCTTCTTTTTTGGAGGTAAAAAACGGAACAAAGATTTGTTCCAGGTTGTCGGGTTTAATCCCGTGGCCATTATCACTAACGGAGATGCATATGTGGTTTGTGCTTTCGGTGGTGGCCACGACCTGTATCCTGGGGTTTTCCACATTTTTCACGGCATGGATGGAGTTGATCATCAGGTTGATCAGCACCTGCTCGATCAGGTCCGGGTCTGCCGTGAGCTTCAGCCCGGGAGGCAACACCTTGCAAACACATCGGATATTCTGTTCTTCGATCTTGGGCTGCAATAGCTTTTCCACGTTTTCGAAGAGCACCTGAACCTCAAAGTGCCTGAAGCTGGGCTTGGGAATACGGGTAAGGTTGCGGTAGACCTGTACGAAGTTCAGCAGGCCCTGGCTGCGTCGCTCAATGGTGTTCAGAGCGCTTTGTGCGCTCTCCACGTCATCGGGCTCAATCTCTTTTTTGAGTTTTACACTTTCAACATCAATGAGAAGGTCTTTTACCGTAGACGATAAAGAAACAATGGGTGTGATGGAGTTCATGATCTCATGCGTGAGTACACGGATCAGTTTTTGCCACGAATCCATCTCCTTGGCTTCCAATTCGGTATGGATGTTCTGAAGGGAAACCAGCACAAAGTCATCGCCCTGCATTCTGAACTCCGTGGCCCGGATGGAGAGTTGTAGCAGCTCATTATCATGAAATACTTTTAATAACTCATTTTCACCCGCTTTTATGTTCAGCAGCAGTTCAGAGAGGTTGGGATCCACTTTCTCCAGCTCATCCACATATCGGATATTGCTTATGCGAAACATCCGCTTAAAGGCATTGTTGAGCATGTTTACCGAGCCGTCTTTACGGTAAACGATAATGGCATTGTTTACATGCTGCACCACCGTTTGAAGGTAATTGGAGTGTTCTTCCTTTGCCGCGCGCGCCCTCTGAAACTCAGCGATCACTTCATTAAAAGCCTTGTTGAGGTCGTCGAAGCTTTTTCCAAGTCCTTTGTCTGCAAACGTGGAGGTGAAGTCGCTTTGGCGGATGGCATCAAAAAAGACCGAAAGCTTTCTGTTGGTGCGCTCCACATACCCTACGAGGCTGGCAATCTGAAGGAGGATCAGGAAGGCCAGAATGAAGGTGCTGATGATGAAGTCGGGACGGCGAAACAGCATCAGCAGTAAAACCACCGAAAGCATGATCAGCAGCACTCTGCCGACCACCATTACACGAAAGTTCTTAAAGCTCATACTTTTCTATTCTGCGGTAAAGGGACGCCCGGGTGATA
>SLEW01000258.1 GCA_007124575.1 Bacteroidales bacterium
ATCCTCTGTCTGCGATCCTCTGTCTGCGATCCTCTGCAAGAACCAACGTAATGACAGGGCTTGACCTGTGAATCCAAAATCTATAGACATGAAGAAAAAAGAGCGTTTTGCATTTGTGCTGGATTATTTTGCCAGACATGAGCCTGCGCCAGAGACTGAGCTTATGTATAGCAACCCCTACCAGTTGCTGGTAGCGGTAATCCTTTCGGCGCAATGTACTGACAAGCGCGTAAATATGATCACCCCACCTTTTTTTGAGCGCTTCCCCGAGCCCGCTTCGCTGGCGGCTGCATCCCGGGAGGAAGTGTATTCTCTGATAAAAAGCTGCTCATACCCCAATAACAAGAGCAAAAACCTGCTGGGCATGGCCAGGGTATTGACACAGGATTTTGAGGGCATAGTACCTCAGGAGGTCAGTGATCTGATGAAACTTCCGGGGGTAGGGCGTAAAACAGCTAACGTGATTGCCTCTGTGGTCTATGATAAGCCGGCACTGGCTGTCGACACCCATGTTTTTCGTGTGGCGCACCGTATTGGACTCACAACCAACGCCAAAACACCGCTTGAAGCAGAAAGGCAACTGGTAAGACACATCCCTCAGCACCAGCTGGCCATTGCGCATCACTGGCTGATATTACATGGGAGATATATCTGTCAGGCACGCAAGCCCAAGTGTGACATCTGCGCTTTAACCTCTGCATGTAAATTTTACCAGGCGAAAACAAAAAAATGAAATCCGGTAACACCGCATGATACAAGGATTGTGTTATCTTTGCAGGGTAGGAATTATTGTCGAAAAGGTTATATTGTTACCGGCATGCACAGATTTTTTGTTCGAGGGGTCCATTTAATCCTGCTGATTTTTTTCTTTTTTCTGTTAGCTCCCGGCACACATTCAGCCGGCAACAAACCGGACCCCAACCACCAATGTCCCTACAGCACCCCGTGGGTAGATTCTGTATTTCATTCTCTGAGCCTGGAAGAACGGATTGCACAACTGTTGATGATCAGGGTGCACACCGATCGTGATGAGGCGTATTACGACAGCATAGTAAACCTGGCCAGGGACTATAACATTGGAGGAGCTGCCTTTTTCCGAGGTACTCCCACACAACAGCTGCTGGTAACAAACCGGATGCAAAGCCAGGCCAGGACACCCTTGTTCATTGCGATGGATGCTGAATGGGGGCCGGCCATGCGTCTTGACAGCATAGATGCCTTTCCGCGACAAATGGCGCTTGGAGCAGTACAGGACAAGGATCTGATTTATGAGATGGGAAAAGAGGTTGGGAGACAGCTGGAGCGCCTTGGAGTGCATATCAATTTCGCGCCGGTAATAGATGTCAACAACAATGCAGACAATCCGGTGATTAATTTCCGTGCCTTCGGTGAAGATCGCCAGGAGGTCACAAAAAGGGGGCTTGCTTACATGCATGGTATGCAGGACGCCGGAATCATAGCCTGCGCCAAGCATTTTCCCGGCCATGGTGATACCAATGCCGATTCACACCACACCCTGCCACTGCTCGAACACCCGTTTGAAGAGATCGACTCCATACACCTATACCCTTTCAGAAAGTTAATAAAACAAGGCCTCAAGTCCGTGATGGTTGCCCATTTGGAGATGCCATCGCTGGAGCCGGAGCCGGAGCTTGCCTCTACCCTCTCACACAATATCGTAACCAAGCTGCTACAGATGGAAATGGGATTCCGGGGTCTCATCATTACCGATGCCCTCGACATGCGCGGAGTCAGCGACTACTTTGATCCCGGAGAGCTCGAATTGCGGGCACTGATAGCCGGCAACGACATCCTGCTGCTGCCCGAAGATGTCCACGCCGCCATAGAAACCATCAAAAATGCAATACTGGATGGCACCATTCACGAAGGACTGGTAAACAACAAATGCCGTAAGATCCTTTACCACAAAGAAAAGGCAGGCCTTGCCAATTTCCGGTATGCACCGGTTGACCAACTGGCTGAAGAGCTTAACACGCCACTTAACAAGGTGTTAAACAAACAACTCGTGGAAGCATCACTCACAGTGGTGAGAAACCAAAAAGAACTTATCCCCGTAAGGGATTTGGAAAACAAAAAAATCGCTGCCCTCGCAATTGGCGCCACTCCGGATAATGCTTTCCATCGAAGACTCAGCAAATACAGTGACCTGTCAACCTATGGCATTGACAAACACCATACCCCACACCGGGCCTCTGAGATGATCACAAAGTTGAGCGCATATGATCTTGTAATTATCTCCGTCCACGACAATAGTTTCTTTGTATCCAGAGATTATGGCATAAATGGCAAAACCGTTGGCCTGATTCATTCCATCGCCAGGAGGCAGGATGTCATTCTCAGCCTTTTTGCCAATCCATACAGCCTTGCTTTTTTTGAAGATGAGATACTGAAGTTGGGGGCGATCCTGGTAGCTTACCAGGAGGGAGATCTTTTTGAAGCGGCAGCAGCCGAAGCCATATTTAATGGCCTTCAGGTGACAGGAAGGCTGCCGGTAACAGCGGGTAAGCATATCCCCAGGATGACGGGCATCAAAACACCGGAGCCCACGCGCATTCGTTTCGGCCTGGCAGAAGAAGCAGGTATCATCAGCCAGCTTCTCCAGCGCATCGATTCCCTGGCAGAGCGCGGGATTCGTGAAAAAGCCTATCCCGGAAGCCAGGTGGCCATCATCAAAGATGGCATTATGATCTATAACAAAGCTTTCGGATATCATACCTATGACAGCCTGAAAGCCGTGCAGAAAAACGATTTGTACGACCTGGCCTCTTTGACAAAAATAGCCGCCACTACCGCATCCGTGATGAGACTATACGAGCAGGGAAGAATAGACCTGGACGAGGGTATTGCAAATTATCTGCC
>SLEW01000147.1 GCA_007124575.1 Bacteroidales bacterium
CTTTCATCAGCAGGTCAAAGCCTGCAAAAGCAGATACCATCATCATCAGGGTGGATTGTGGCAGGTGAAAGTTGGACACCATGCTGTTGGCCACGCTGAATTCAAAAGGCGGGTAAATAAACTTGTTGGTCCAGCCCTCGTAAGGTTTCAGCTGGCCTGATATGGAAACGGAAGATTCTATGGCCCGCATGGTGGTGGTCCCCACGGCACAAACCCGCTTTTCGTGCTCCTTGGCTTTGTTGACCCTTTTGGCGGTTTGTTCGCTAATGAAGAATTCTTCACTATCCATTTTGTGTTTGCTAAGATCTTCAACATCCACGTTGCGGAAGTTTCCAAGTCCGGCATGAAGGGTTATTTCAGCAAAATCGACACCTTTAATTTCCAGTCTTTTTACCAGCTGGCGGCTGAAGTGCATGCCTGCCGTGGGTGCAGCCACGGCGCCTTCACGTTTGGCAAAAACGGTCTGGTAGCGGTCCTTGTCCTCCTTGTCGACAGGCCGTTGTATCATTTTGGGCAGGGGTGTTTCACCCAGAGACTCAATGGTCTTTTTGAACTCATCATAGGTGCCATCGAAAAGGAAGCGCAGGGTACGGCCGCGCGAAGTGGTGTTGTCTATCACCTCGGCCACCAGGTTTTCATCTTCACCAAAGTAGAGCTTGTTGCCAATGCGGATCTTTCTTGCAGGGTCAACCAGTACATCCCAAAGGCGGGCTTCGCGATTTAATTCGCGCAGGAGAAAGACCTCTATCCGGGCACCGGTTTTTTCCTTTGTGCCGTATAAGCGTGCAGGAAATACCTTGGTGTTGTTCACAACCATCACGTCACCATCATCAAAATAGCCAAGAATATCCTTGAACATCTTGTGTTCAATTTTTTCAGTTTTCTTGTGAACCACCATCAGTCGCGACTCATCCCTGTTTAGCGGTGGCCGCTCGGCGATCAGATCAACAGGGAGATTAAATTTAAAATGGGATAACTTCATGTATAGCTTATTAGGAAAAGGTGTGTATGTCTTTCTCAACTCACGAAAAGGATTGCAAAGATAATACAAACAGGACCCTTTGTCAAGCACTATTTTTCGATTCAGATGTCGCCCCGGGCGATGGCATCCGTCAGTTGATCCATTTTCCATGCTTGTTCCACTGAAAAGCCTCCTATGTGTGTTCTTCTCAGGGCGCTAAGGTATGCACCGGTGCCCAGGTGCTCCCCAAAATCGCGGGCCAGGGCACGTATGTAGGTTCCTTTGCTGCATGTGATCCGGAAAGATACTTCCGGCAGTTTTGTCTCTGTGATCGTGAAGGTTTTGATGTCTACCGGCCGGGCCTGCAGTTTGGTATTTAACCCTTGCCGGGCATGGTGATAAGCTCTCTCCCCGGCAATTTTCTTTGCAGAAAACAGGGGTGGGACCTGCTCCTGCGGGCCGGTTAGGGCTTCGGCCACGCGTTCAAGGTCTTCTCCCGTGATGTGCTCATAGGGTCTTGTTTCAACGGGTGCTGTTTCCAGGTCAAAAGAAGGGGTCACGTGGCCAATAATAAAGGTGCCGGTATAGGTTTTGTCAAGGCCCTGGTACTGTTCAATCAGCTTGGTGGACTTTCCGGTGCAGATGATCAATAACCCGGTGGCCAGCGGATCCAGCGTGCCGGCATGGCCTATCCGGATTTTTTTAATCCCCAGGCGGTATCGCAACTGCGTTTTAATTTTGTTTACTGCATCAAAGGAAGTCCATCGATAGGGCTTGTCTACAAAGAGCAAGCGTCCTTTCTGGAAGGACTCCTGAAGTTCCTGTTTGTTTTCTGTCATGGGTATCTCTCCGGATCAGGCATTATGCCGTGCTTCCTACGATAATAGCGGTCAGGCCGATGGCCAGACAGTAGATGGCAAAGTATTCGATTTTCCCTCTTCGCACGATCTTAAGCATCCAGCGGCATGCCACCACCCCGGCCAGGAATGCTGCTATGGCTCCCACGATCATGGGGGTGGGGTCCATGGTTCCGGCCACTGCTTCTTCAGACATGCTTACTACCTTCAGGAAGTTGGCGCCAAAAATGGGGATCAGCACCATGAGGAAGGAAAAGCGTATGGCTTTGCCACGCTCTATCCCAAAAAACAAGGCGGTGCTGATGGTGGCACCACTTCTGCTGATTCCCGGTAATATGGCAAATGTCTGTGCAATACCTATTACGAGGGCGCTCTTAAGGGTGACATCCTTGTGGTGTTTTCCTGTAAAGCGCGTAAGCCAAAGCAGTGTGGCTGTGACCAGCAACATGAAACCCACAAAGCGCACATTGCCGTCAAAAATGCTTTCGATCTGTTCCTCATAGAGCAATCCTACAATAGCAGTAGGAACGGCAGAGGCCAGCAGCAAAAGGGTGAACTTCATCTCGGGGTTCCACTGAAAACGGAAAAAGTTGATCACCAGCGCTGTAATGTCGCGCCAGAAAACAACCACCACACTCATGAATGTGGCACCATGTACTATGATGTTAAACGTGAAGTAGTCGTGCGGGTCTTCAAGACCCCATGCGCCGGCAAGCTCGAGGTGGCCGCTGCTGCTCACAGGCAAAAACTCTGTCAGCCCCTGGAGGATCCCAAGGAGCAATGCTTCTATCCAACTCATTTCTTGCGTGTATTGCCTGGTTTGCCTTTCGTTTGTGGTTGTTTCCCTTTTTGTGATGGCATCTTTTGTGATGCTCCCTTTTTAGCTGGTGTATGCGCCTTGGTGCTGACCGTTTCGGGCATGTTGGTAGTCTTTTTCATGATGGCGTAAATCTGGATGGCATAACCAGCAAGCACCAGTATGGGAGCCAGGGTCATACGCCTGAACCCGAAGATGGCGTCGCTAAACTCCCCGGGGTCATCACTGGCAC
>SLEW01000313.1 GCA_007124575.1 Bacteroidales bacterium
GGTCGATCTCGTCGGCCAGGTTCTTGCCGCTCATCTGCTGTTCGAGCTGAAACTCGATCAGGTGTCCAAGCGGATAGGCACTCAGGTAGAGCGGATAGCTGATCATGTGTGAGTAGACCGCCAGCACCGGGGAGTCTGCGATACCGAAAACCGGGGCATAATAGCTGTTCCATACCTCTTTGGCGATCCGGATGGTTTCTTCTTTCAGGTCCTTTGCGCTGGCTTCCTGGTTGTCGTACATCCATCGCCATACGGCCATATCTACGAGGGATACGCCCATGATCTCATAGGTACCCCAGAGGATGTCCAGGGCATTAAGGTGATCGCGCATGGGGTTGTCCTGAGTGATTCCCAGAAGCTTCAGGTCGCGCACCTGGAAGATGAAGGCCAGGGCTTCGGTAAAGGCCGTGTTGGGAACTCCGTTCAGCAGGTAGTGATCCATGTTGTGCAGGCTGATGGTCTGTTCCACGTTGTGGCCCAGCTCATGGGCGGCCACGTTAAAGCCGTTGTAGTTCATGCCCTCAGGGCCTATACGGGTACGCAGGTGCGAATACTGTGAGCGCATTTGCGCCCCCCAGGCATGTCCTGCCCCACGTCCGCCCTCCACTAAGATCCGGGAAGCGATCTCACCGGCACGATTTTGCTCAAAACCCAGTGTTGTTAATAGGCTGGGAATGTCTTTCTCCACAGCTTTGGCATCGGGGTACCGCGCGGCCACCAGATTGTCCAGCTCAGACTCTGCGATGCCGCTGCGGGCCTTATATCCATCATACCATATATCGAAAGGCTCCAGGTTACGACCCAGGCGCTTTACGATCAGCGCCCCCACATCTTTCATCACCGGGGCGCCTACAAGCTCCTTAAACAAGGCCTCCACCTCATCCATGCTCATCTCAAGTCCCTCCTCAAAGGCACGTGCTTTGTAGGTGGGATAGCTGGGCGACCAGGGGTCGGCCTGCCTGTGCGCCTGAAAGTTTTTGAGAAGATGCACATAGCGCGTCAAAGGCTCACTGCCCGCATCTGTCTGCTCACCATCCTGATACACGGTATTGGTATACGGGTTCCATGTCAGCTCGCTGTTGTTGATCATCTTTTCCGGGATGCTCTGGTCGATGATACGTTGCATCACCTGGTAGATCATCCGTTGTTTTTCAAGACCTTCAGGCGTGCCGTTGTAGTTGGCTTTCAGCTCGTCGCGGAGCCCCCAGTGCGTGATCAGGCGGAGGTTTTCCGGAAAAAGCCGCTTCCCCTCGTCCGTAAGCAGTTGCGACATCACAATGTTATATTCTGAGATGTAGTTGTCGGCCTCGGTATCTATGCGCGACATGTGCTGATTCACACCAGCAGGCACCCGTGAGGTGAAAATGTCGCCCATGCGGGCATAGGCCCACTGTTGCCGATCCCATCCGGCGCCTTTTTTATTCTTTTCTTCCAGTGAGAGGAAGGGAAAGTTGAGGATGGTAAGGAAGGCAATTTTGTTTTGGAAGAGGTCTTCGGTGAGGTGTGCGCTTGGAGCAAAGCTGCCAAACATAACATCTACGGGCTTGATCGGGCCCCAGTCGAGGTGCAGGGGCTTGTTCAGCTCAAGCATCATCTGGTTGAAGTGGCCCCAGATGTGTTCGTAATTGCGGGACAATGTGTCAAACAGCTCCTTGCGGGCTTTGTTGCCGGCATGGTAGTTTTCCATACAAAAGGAGGCAAACTCTTCGGGGCTTCCGTCACCTTCGCGCCATAATGCGGCCGTCTGTTTCACGCCCCTGGTGATCAGGTCTGCATGTTCCTCTCCGTGTTTTTCAATCAATTGTTGTGTTACCTTTTCTGCTGTAGCCTGGGGAATATCGTTCATATGTTTATGGTTTTTCTGTTTCGGTTACACAGGTCACTGTCCCTGGATGCTTCAATCTTTCTGTTAAAAGACAAACAATATGATGCCTGAGTTGTTTTATTTATTGCAAATAAACACTATATTTGCGCATAACAGCCTTTTTAGGTTATTAAAAAACAACAAAACAAGTTGAACCATAAAAAATAAAAGCTATGTCAGATTATCATGAACCAGTAGACGAACTATCACAAGAGGCGCGTAATTTTTCACGTGCACTGAAAAGCATGAAGGAAGAGATTGAAGCGGTTGACTGGTACCATCAGCGTGTGGTCACGTCGAACGACAAGGATCTCGCAGCCATCATGGCCCATAACCGCGACGAGGAGATCGAGCATGCGTGCATGACCCTGGAGTGGCTCAGGCGCAACATGCCAGGCTGGGATGAAGAGCTGCGCAACTGGCTTTTCAAGGAAGGAGATCTTATGGGTGCCCATGGCCATGATCATGACGACGATGATCACGGTGGTGGAGATGCCGACTCGTTGGGTATTGGAAAGATTGGCAAATAAGGCAGAGTGCTTGCTGCACATTCGCCTTACCGATCCGGTATCAGAATTAAAATTTGAAAAACAGAAAAAAACAGGAGGATAACATGGATATTTTAAGAAAATCAATGGCTCCCATCTCAAATGAGGCATGGGAGGAGATAAATGACACCGCAGTTGAGGTTTTGACATCCGTACTTTCCGGACGCAAGTTCCTGGATGTTGAAGGCCCTAAAGGCTGGGATTATGCAGCCCTTTCCACCGGACGTATTCACGTGCCCGGAAATCAGAAGGGACCTGTCAAGTATGGCACACATCAGGTAATGCCGCTTGTAGAAGCACGCATTCCTTTTAAGCTCGACATCTGGGAGCTTGACAACGTAGCACGTGGCGCCGAAGACATCGACCTGGATGCCATGGAAGATGCCGCACGCGAAATCGCTAAGTTTGAAGAAAAAGCTATCTATGAAGGCTTCAAGCAGGGCAACATCAA
>SLEW01000222.1 GCA_007124575.1 Bacteroidales bacterium
AAACACGAACGCATTGGCCTGCACGGGAAACCCTTCATGATGCACAAGTTCCGTTCCATGTTTGTGGACGCTGAAAAGCACGGACCTCAGCTATCCTGCAAGGATGACCCCCGGATTACCCCTTTCGGCAGGTTTATGCGCAAGGTAAGGCTCGATGAGATACCCCAGTTCTACAACGTACTCAGGGGCTACATGTCGCTGGTAGGTCCGAGGCCAGAACGGCAGTATTACATTGATCAGATCGTAAAAAAAGCCCCGGAGTACAAATTGCTTCAAAAGATCAAACCTGGCGTTACCAGCTGGGGGCAAGTTAAATATGGGTATGCTGAAAACGTAGATGAGATGATCGAGCGTCTGAAATATGATCTTCTCTATTTAAAGAATATGTCCCTGGCCGTAGATTTTAAGATCCTCATTTACACCGTACTGATCATCATCCAGGGGCGGGGTAAATAGCGAATTACAACAAGCCCTCCTCTATTAGCGTTATGACCTCCTCAATATCGCGGTCTTCTCCGTAAGGGTCATACTCCGTCTTCAGATTGTATCCAAACAGCCTTCCCAAAGATTGCCAGAAGAACGCTGAGAACATACCCCTGAACTCTCTCACTATATCATAAGAGGAATGTTGAGTTTCCCTGTCGATGAGCTTGATGAGGATCAGTCCCTGTGAAAAGGTAAGCTTTCTCAGATCATCTTCAAAACGTTCCAAAAGCTCCTCTTCTGCCTGATCGGTAAATTCGCGCCGTTCACGCTCCGTTTCAAGCTCCATCAGTTTTTCGCTATACTCCCTGAACATGATCCCGGCCAGGCGGGCATAGGGATAAACAATTCTCACATTGCGCACTAGCCTGTTATATCTCCATTCTGCCCGGCGACTAGCAAATTCTCTTGAAGCTACCACACTAACCGGCGCCAGCTCCATCACGATAAGCGTATCTCCATTGTCTACACGTGCACTTACGGTTATACCACGCTGAATGTCTCCTTCACGCGCACAGGCATCACCCTGGCCCCAATGTGCGGCCATAGGTAAGATCATGATGGATAATAGCAAAGCCCTGTACATGAAAAAAGCGTTCATTGTTACTATATATGAACGCTTTAATATACGAAAAATTTTTCCTTTTTTCAACACGCAGAGCGACTCCGGGCCCTGTAAAAGTCAGCTGTCAGGATGCAGCTTTCAGCCGGCCCAGCTGCGCCTTTTCCAAACGGTCGCGGGCATAGTCAATGGTCAGGTGGAAAGTGTCGCTGCCTTCGTCATCTGATGGAATTTCATACATGGCGTCCAGCATGATCACCTCACAGATGGAACGCAGTCCGCGTGCACCCAGTTTGAAATCCACTGCTTTTTCCACAATATAGTCAAGCACCTCATCATCGATAACAAGCTTTTTGTTATCCATTTCGAAAAGCTTGATATATTGCTTAACCAAAGAGTTTTTGGGTTCGGTCAGGATTTGCCGCAAGGCCCCTTCATCAAGTGGGTTAAGGTGTGACAGCACCGGGATCCTGCCTACCAGTTCCGGTATCAGGCCATAGCTCTTGAGGTCCTGCGGAGCCACATATTGCAGGGCATTTTCGCGGTCGATGCGCCCGGTCTTATTAGCCCCATACCCAATGGCGTTGGCATGCATTCGTGCCATGATCTTTTTTTCGATGCCATCAAAAGCACCTCCGCAAATAAAGAGGATCTTCTGTGTGTTGATCTGTATCATTTTCTGCTCCGGATGCTTGCGTCCGCCCTGGGGCGGCACATTCACCACGGCGCCTTCAAGGAGCTTGAGCAGTGCCTGCTGAACTCCCTCACCACTGACATCCCTTGTAATGGAAGGGTTATCAGACTTGCGCGCTATCTTGTCCAGCTCATCGATGAATACGATACCCCGCTCGGCCGCATTCACGTTGTAGTCCGCTACCTGAAGGAGCCGCACCAGAATGCTTTCCACGTCTTCGCCTACATAACCGGCTTCGGTAAGCACAGTGGCGTCAGCAATGCAGAAAGGAACCTTCATTTTTTTGGCAATGGTACGCGCCATAAGTGTCTTGCCAGTACCCGTTTCGCCAATCAGCACGATATTAGACTTCTCCAGCTCCACGCCATCCAGATCATCCTCCCTGGGAGACGCATAGTTTATCCGCTTATAGTGATTATATACGGCGACCGAGAGTACCTTTTTGGCATCCTCCTGCCCTATCACATACTGATCAAGATGCTTCTTGATCTCCGCAGGCTTGAAAAGCCTGAAAGAAGGGATCTTTTTCTTTTCCTCCTGAGCCTTTTCCTCATCCACGATGTTTTTTGCCTGGCCTACACAGCGCTCACAAATGTGTGCATCAATGCCGGAAACAAGAAGCTCCACGTCCTTGGCATCACGCCCGCAAAAAGCACACTTTTTATTCTCTTTTGCCATAATTACCACTGTTTACTGATTGAATCCAGACAACTATCGCAGAACCTGCGATTATTTGTCAGATTCTCTCTTGTTGGATATCAGCACATTGTCTATCATCCCATAGTCCTTGGCTTCCTGCGATGTCATCCAGTAATCCCGGTCTGCATCCTTCCAGATCTTTTCATATTTCTGATTTGAATGGACTGCAATGATCTCATAGAGCTCCTTTTTGATCTTCTGGATCTCGCGGGCCGTGATCTCGATATCCGAGGCCTGACCTTCGGCTCCCCCCATAGGCTGATGGATCAGGATGCGGCTGTGCTTCAAACCGGTACGCTTGCCTGTAGTTCCGGCACACAACAATACGGCACCCATAGAAGCTGCCATTCCGGTACAAATGGTAGCCACATCAGGAGAAATGTATTGCATCGTGTCATAAATACCCATT
>SLEW01000071.1 GCA_007124575.1 Bacteroidales bacterium
ACTATATCGATGAGTTTGGTGGTGATATTACGGGCATTGACCCTGGTGCAGGCATCATGGCAGCTACTGAAGAAGCAATCGAAGAGTATGATCTCGACTACAACCTGCTTTCGGGTTCAGATGCTGCCATGACAGCAGCATTGGAACGCGCCATTGACAGGGAAGAGTGGATCATCGTAACCGGATGGACCCCCCACTGGAAGTTTGCTTCCTATGATTTGAAATATCTGGAGGATCCACAGCTGGTTTATGGTGACGCCGAGCATATTGCCACCATCGTGACCCCTGACCTGCAGGAGAGACATCCTGACGTATATCATCTTCTCGATAACTTTTACTGGACACCCGAACAGATTGGTGTGGTAATGGGCTACATCGAAGAAGGTATGGATCCTATGGATGCTGCCAGAACCTGGATTGCTGACAACCGCCAGGTGGTCAACAACTGGTTGCCCTAATACGATTCCTGACATGCCTGCAGGGAAATAATATGATGTAAATATCAGTGCTTGATAAAAGGCATAGTTTAAAGCAGCCATTGGCTGGGCCTTTTATCAGGCACTCTTTATTCTGTTTTATATGAAAGAAAAAATTGTTGTAAAAAATCTCAGCAAGATATTCGGACGTCAGCCTTCCAAAGCCCTGGACGCCTTGGCCAAGGGTAAAAGCAAGACAGAGATTCTGAAAGAACTAAAACATGTGGTTGGGGTGCAGGATGTATCCTTTACTGTATATGAGCGTGAGATCTTTGTGCTGATGGGGCTTTCAGGAAGCGGGAAGTCTACGTTGGAAAGACTTTTGAACCGTTTGCATGAACCCACTGGCGGTGAGATAATCATTGATGGTACGGATATCACCAAGTTGAACCATAAGGAGCTGCGTGAATTCAGGCAGAAAAATTTCTGTGGCATGGTATTCCAGAATTTTGCCATCCTGCCGCACCGTACGGTGTTGGAGAATGTGGAGTTCGGACTCGAATTACAGGGAATCGATAAAGAAACCAGGCGTGAGAGAGCCATGAAAATGATCAAACAGGTTGGCCTGGATGGCAATGAGAACAGCTTGCCTGCCGAACTTTCAGGTGGGATGCAGCAACGCGTGGGATTGGCAAGAGGCCTTGCCGTTGATGCAAATATTATGTTGATGGATGAGGCTTTTAGTGCGCTGGACCCCCTCATCAGAAGACAAATGCAGGATGAGTTGCTCGAACTGCAGAATAAAATGCAGAAGACCATTGTTTTTGTGACTCACGACCTGGATGAAGCCTTCCGCCTTGGTGACCGCATTGCCATCATGAAGGATGGCCGTATTGAGCAGATAGGAACGGCTGAAGAGATCATCTCCAAACCGGCCAGCGATTATGTACGTGCTTTCGTGGAGGACATGAACCGTGCCGCGGTGCTCACTGCCGGTTCTATCATGGAGCCTGTCCGTGAACGGGCTTTCCCCGGAGACGGGCCGCGTACCATCCTCAGAAAAATCCGTAAAAATAACCTTACAGGGATTATCATGACGGATACCAGGCGCGAACTGAAAGGTTATGTGAGAGCTCAGGAGCTTGTGGACTATCTCAACAAGCACAAGGACCAGGAAAAGGTGCCTTTTGATGAAAAGCTGTTGCACGAACCGACAACTGTAGACAAGGATATGCCCCTGAATGAGGTGATCAATGTCTATAATGACAACGAGTTTGGTCCATTGGTAGTCATTGACCAGGACAAGCGGGTAGAGGGCGTGATTGTAAAAGGAGCTATTATATCTGCCTTATCGGATGATGATGAGCAGCTAACTGAATCACCTCTCCCTGAGCCTGATGCAGCGGAGTCGCAGGATCAACCAGAAGAACAAAAATAGTCAAAACAAAAACCTAGATACATGTTTCCATTTCGAATACCAATAAAAGACTGGATATCGGCAGCTGTTGATTATCTGGTAAGCGAGTTTGGTGTAGTATTTGACGGATTCAGTAATTTCGTCTATTTTATTGTAAATAATTTGAAGGATGGGATGCTTTTCCTTCATCCGCTGATACTGATCGCCATCATCGCTTTTCTGGCATGGCGTCTGGCAGGCTGGCAGATCGCGCTTTTTTCGATTATCGGCTTGCTGCTTACGGAAAATATAGGATTATGGGTGCCTTTTGTGGAGACCCTTGCGCTGGTGCTTACCGCTGAGATACTTGTCATGGTGGTAGGGTTACCCCTGGGCATCTATTCTGCCCGCAGCGACAAGGCGAACGCCATCATACGGCCCATTCTTGACTTCATGCAGACCATGCCCGCTTTTGTCTACCTTATCCCGGCGGTGATGTTTTTCGGTCTGGGTCTGGTTCCGGGTGTTGTGGCCACCTTTGTGTTTGCTTTGCCGCCACTGATACGCCTTACGAATCTGGGTATCCGCCAGGTTCCCAAGGAGCTTGTGGAGGCCGCAGATGCCTTTGGTGCCACAAACATGCAAAAGTTGCTTAAAGTGCAGATCCCGGTGGCTAAGCCCACGATTATGGCGGGTGTGAACCAGTCTATCATGCTTGGACTTTCCATGGTGGTTATTGCTGCTATGATTGGTGCCGGTGGTGTGGGTACCAACGTGCTTCGCGGGATTCAGCGACTGCAGGTAGGTGAAGGCTTTGAAGCCGGCCTTGCAGTGGTTATCCTGGCCATTATCCTCGACCGTATGACGGCAGGGTTTGGTCAGCGTAAGAAAACAGCTTAGATAATAACCGTTGTTTGACCCGGATTGGTCACTTACCTGACCCGGGTTGGTCATTGCTATGTGTTCGTGACTGATCCGGGTTTTTTAACGGGCCTTTTTTGTGGGGTTGCGACGGGTCCATCCGCTGAAGAAGGAGATCAATCCGAATACAAGCATTATGGCTGCTGATGCCCAGATCGACCACCACACGCCCAGCCCGATGACGATAAATGGTGCGGTGGCGGTAATAAAGCCACCTCCGAAAAAAGGTTCGTAAAGCATTTGTTTGAAGCCAAAAGCCTGGGCCGTGTCGGTCTTATAATATGGGTCCACGAGCCTGAGCAGGAGAAGCCCCATGGCTGTTACGCCGCTTTGCATGCCGTATTCGGTAACACCTCGTTCAAGCCAGTTGTAGGGGAACATTCTTGGCGCCAGCACAATAAGGGCGAAGAAGAGCCAGGCGATTCCCACGGCCATCAGTATCAGGAAGGGCCAAAGATTCTCAATAAAGAGATCGAGTCTGATGGAGGCGATGGCAGCCACTACCAGTACATCCAAAGAAAAACCCAATATTCGTTCAAAGGTGAGCCTGTCGTAGTACTGGCTCACCTTTAATGGTACAGACAGCACCTGTACTATCATTCCACCCACCATCGCCAGCGGAAACAGCGGAAAGCCAGCCAGCATGGGATGTAGCTGCCGGATGCCCGCAAGCAAAACCCATCCCACCAGGATGGCCAATCCCACAATGGCAAAATGGAATGCAAGCGGCTCGATAGATTCAGAGGCCACAGTAGCCCGGGAGGACGTAAAACGGTCTTTCTCAGGTATCAGACCCACTTTCTTATAATGGGGAATGCCTTTTTCCTTGCTCAGATTTACACAGTAGCCTCTGCGTATGGCTATGTTTATATAAAACACACCACCTACCACGGCAGTAATGATCCCGACGGTAGCTGACATTTGGGCGAGGGCCGATCCTGCCGGAAATCCCAGCTCGGTAAACACCTGTTGCATGCCTGCTGCCGTACCATGCCCTCCGGCAAAACCAATTTCTAAAATGGTGCCAAAGATAGGTGGCACATCAAAAAGGGGCATTAACACCAATACCGTGACCAGCATGGCCACCAGGTATTGACCGCTTCCCACCATCATCCCGAAACAAAGCTGACTGCCGCCCTGTGTCCACATGGTTCTGACCCCGGGTATGATTACTCCCAGAAACAAGGTGGCAAAAACGATGCTGATGAGAATCCCCGGAATCTGTGTCCAGGTATCATATAAAAAATCAGGCAGCACATTCAAAAGATAAGGGCCGAAAAGAAGGGCCACAAATCCTCCCAGGATCGAGGCCGGCAGGAATATGCGCTGAAACAAGGCCACTTTCGCCCGCAGTACCTTTCCCATCAATAAAAAGAGCAATAAAATACACAAACTGAAAAATACACCCGTAAGTCCTTCCATAAGTACCGTTTTTATCACAGCAAAGAAAAACAATTCTTCCGAAACACCCTAAACTAAAAAAATACAGAAAGATTAAACTATCCGTATGTGCTGGCATCTAAATAATGCACTAACATAAGCAATATGCCGATGAATATTTCTATTCCAGTAGCCAAAAAATATTTTTTTCTATTTTATCTGCTGACGTGTTTTTCCCTGCTGGAAGTTTCAGGGCAGGAAGCCGGGGAGCGTGACGGGGACAATCCGGAATTTCACATCGAATTGGGTGCAGAAACATTTTATGGCTTCGACCAGGGGGCTGGTAGTGGCCTTGGAGGCCTCGCAGCGATTATGATCGACATGGAAGGACCGATACATGAGCGTGTGTCTGTTTTCAGTGCGTTTCATTTTGATTCTTCGGTGTGGCATGATTTTATGAATAAGGTTGAGGGTGACCGGCAGGATCTGGCTTTTGGCTATGATGTTGAGCTTGAAGTAGAAGAGTTTTTTATCACCTGGGAAGCCATACCGGGTGCTCTGGATATTACAGCTGGGCGGATGTTTTCCGTGCTAAGCTATGCTAACCAGTTGCACCTGGCAGATTTTCAGTTTAACATGAAGCCACGTATATTTACAGATTACTGGGGTGATAATCATGGGTTTGCGTTAGATGGCTTATCTGCCAAGTTGTACTACCAGCATGGGCGCCTGGATGCTTCACTTATCACGGAGGCTGCCAAGAATGGTTATGAGAGTGAGAGTTTATCTGCTACAGGCGTACTGGATGCTGCCATTAACCTGAATGGTCTGAACCTGGGTCTGCGTGGGTTTGGATATATGGATCACCAGCATGATGATCATCCGTTTTTATATCGTTTCTCACATTTCGGAGATGTTGATTATGCCTTTAAGGAGGGCTTGCAGCTTAACGCGTATGGTGGGGGAGTCAATGCGCTTTGGGATACTTCCCCTTTTTTTAACTCCGTTTTTTTACAGGCAGAGGGAGTGCAACGGGCGTTTGGCGATGACACTTATGCTGGCGGCTATGCTTTTGTTATCTTTTCGCATTCAGAAAGGCTGGAAACCAGCTTCATGTATCAGCAACTGGAGGTGCCGGCCTGGGATAACACAACTATTCTCAGGGATACGGAAAAAGCTTATATCGCCGGTCTGTCCTTTTTCCCCTGGTATAACCATCGAATTCGCCTGGAATATCATGCATACGACAACAGCATGTTCTATGATAACATGCTGTTGCTGAAGTATACGTTTTTTACTGATCTTATGTGATGATCAGTATACAAAGATTTTTTGTGCCTCCCGGATATCTCCGCTTATTTGCAGAACAAAGACCCCTGCTCCAATATTTTCCAGTGGCTTGCGGTATTGTCCCCGGATAGTTATATCGCTGTTCTCCAGCAGGGTTCTGCCGGTAATATCGTGAAGTAGCAGATTGATGTTTGCAGTTCCGTGATAGTTGATGATATCAATAACCAGCTCGCCTGATGTTTGATCATAATAGATATTAATTTCTTCAGTCTGCAGGTTTGATATGTCTGTGGGTGCATGCACTTCCAGTTCAAAACTGAAAATGTCGCTTTCCTGAAATCCGTTGTGGGCTGAAACGGGTATCTGAAGCCACCCGGTGAAGTCTGTGTCCGGTATAACGTCCATTTCGCCGCTGACTGCATACCCCTCTCCATCATGCACTGTAAGTGTAAAATCATCAGGGTAGGCAAAAAAATCATCCTCCACATGCAGCATCTCTGGTTCAAATGTAAACGATTCTCCCTGTGTCATTTCCGCCTCTTCCTGTCCGGTGATTACCGGGGCAGGTACTTCCAGGCTGGTAATGTGTATATCGGCATCTGCTGAGCCTATATTATCAGCAACATGGAAGGTTATGGTTTCTTCTCCTGTCCAATGGGGGTCTTCGTTGGCAATGGTAACGATCGTCTGATCCGATACATCGACCAGGAAGTTCTCGCTTTCGCTCCAGCTAATGGTTACTTCGCCATCAAGCTCCCAGTTCACGTGATCAGAAAAATCAAGTTCTTGTTGCTGATGCTGGTAGAAGCTGATTTCAGACGGTGGGAAGAAGTGATAGCTCATGTCATAATCGAGGGTGAAAAGCTTGAACTCATCAAAGTAGAATCCCTCATCATTGATTATGTGGTCACTGACAAAGCGGAATTTAAGCCAAACTTCTTCCTCTCCGGCCAGATGAGACAGGTCTACCTGTTCAGGCACCCACTGGGTTTGTGAGCCGTGATAAACCGGTTGACCGGGATCCTGGTTGCTGCCTCCTGTTGCTGTATGTTCTCCGGCAAGTGGTATCCAGTTTTGTTTGTTGTCGACGGAATAGAGGAATTGGGCATAGTCCCAATTGGCTTCTATGGCGAACCGTGTATGAAATTCTGCCCAGGCCACTGTTGCTTCACCCAGGTCGAAGGGTTCATTTATGACAATGGTTTCATGTGCGTTATTTTCGTAATTACTTCCCGGGCTGTCTGCTATGGAAGAAGGAGCTTCGTAGTAATGTTGTGTGCAGATCCCCCAGTTATCTGTTGTCCAGTTGTCGAGGTTTTCGCATGGGTCATAGAATACGATCTCGGGTTGTCCGTAATATTTGGTGATCGTGTCATTCCAGGCAAAAGTGCCGTTGTCGAGTGAAAGAATAAAGGTGATCTCTTCTCCGGTATTGATATATGGTTGGAGCTCCATGCTTATGCTTGCCGTTTCCTCATCAAGAACCTCCATATCTTCGAAGCTTACCGGCTCGCCGGCCTCAATGATGTTGTCTGAGACGGGCACGAGCGAAACGGTGTAGCTGGCCGGGCTGCTTTGTCCAAGGTTAATGATTTCGAATTCTATCTCAGCGTTTCTTTCGGCAATATAATCTCCGCTCAGGTCTGTCAGTTCGGCATATTCAAGGGCCAGCCTTGCCAGGCCCATGTTCATGTGGGTATGTCCGGCGCATATTTCTTCAATGCGGTTGACGGCAGGCCAGAACCCATCTGCCGGACTCCCTGCCTCCGGGGTAAAGGCAAATACTTTATCCTTGGTTACCTGTTCACCATAGAACCAGTCGTCGGAAACACCATTGGCATAATACCCGAGTGTTTCGTAACATGTTCCGTATACGTAACCGTTCTCCCTGGTCATATAATCTGCATATTCGATAAAAATATCGCCGTCTGGGGTGAGCTGGTCATTATATCCCCAGGGGTATATGAGCAGGTCGCTGAATGTGTGGTTGTTGAGTGCCAGTTTAAAATCGTATGTTTCTGCCAGTTCCTTTTGCAGCTGGGTTTCTGGTTCGGAAAAGGGAGCTGTGCCGCGGTAGGTTTGCTGGGATGGGATGGATGATGAGCCACTGTTGTCGTGGCCCCATTCGTAGCCAAAGTTTCTGTTCAGGTCCACGCCAATGCTCCCGTCGGAGTTCACGCGCATGTTTTTGCGGTGCATCGAGCCTCCGTTGGGATGCGTGGTTTCGCATTGCACATAGCCATCGGGATTTACTACAGGCACAAAATACATCTCCATGTTGTCGATGAGGTATTGTATCTCCGGATCATTGTCATAATTTTCGAGCAGATACCACATTTGAAAGAGCATTTGCTGAAGAGATGCGGGTTCACGTGCGTGGGTAAGTGCCGTATATAGCACTTTTGGCTTGTTCTGTTCCTCATCCGGGCTATTGGAGATGCGCACATAATAAACATTGCGGTCTTCGATAGTTGTGGTTTCACCTATGACCATTCTTTCCGAGACAAGTTCCGGAAAGAGGTCACGCATATCGTCGAGCTCATCCATGGCTTCAGCGTTGGTATGGAAGCCTCCCATGGATCCCAGGCTGAAGTTTTCCGGGGTGGGGTAGGGGGTGCCGTTATCGCGGGCGCCCATCATGCGGTTAAAGTCATCAACATCGAAATTCCTGTTGCGCTGCTGGTAATAGGTGCTCATGTCTTCAATGAGCACTTCATAGGTGAATCCGGCATCTTTTATGGCCCTGAGCTCTGTCTCTGAATACTCGGCCACGAATGAAACACCCGGACGAAGCGTTGCAATGTCCATGGAAACACCTGTTTCCGCAATTTCTGCTACAGGTCGGCCCTGAAGGTCAACCTGTACACGATGATGTACTTCCCCGGCTGACAGGCTGGTAAAAAAAAGAATACAAATAATAAAAAACGATGAAAAGGGTCTGGCTAGATCAAAATGCATAAGAGAGGCGTTAGATTAGTAATTGTTATCTTGATGAAGCCTCAAATATACAAAATTCATAATATCTCCTGTAAAGCCTTCTTTTCATCGACACTGGCATAGCGGTCGATATATTCCTCAACCAGCCCGGGTAGTTTGCCTCCCTTGGGGACGAAGAGCATGGCTGCGCTGTTCATGCAATATCTGAGTCCGGTGGGTGGTGGTCCGTCTTCAAAAACATGTCCGAGATGTGAGCCGCTGCTCGAATCTATGATCTCTGTGCGTATCATACCGTGGGAAGTGTCTTTACGATAGTATATGGCGTTTTCGGTGATGGGCTCAAAGAAGCTGGGCCAGCCGCAGCCGCTGTCAAATTTGGATTCAGAATAGAATAGGGGTTGACCGGTAGCAGCTGAAAAGTAAATGCCTTCCTGGTCATTGCTGTTGTATTGACCGGTAAAGGGGCGCTCGGTGCCTGCCTTGCGCAGTATATGATACTGCTCTGGTGCTAGTTGTTCTTTCCATTCGTTTTCTTTTTGGGATACCGGGTATTGCCCCGGGTCGTTCGGTTTTATGTTTACACGCATGTCTCGTTGTGTTTGTGAAGAGCTGCTGATGGCTACTGCCATTAACAGCAGAAAGTTTACATATATAAGGTGTTTCATCTTGATGTCGAAAAATTTAAAGGACTAAATGACGAAAAGACAAAAGGTCGAAAGGTCTTAGATGCTGAAATGTTAAAAAGTCAGACGTTGCCGGGTGGTTGAAAATCATCCTGTTCTGATGGAGGACATTCCTCCGTCCACATGCAATATCTGTCCTGTGATCCAGGAGGACTCTTCGCCGAGCAGGAACTTTGCCATCCGGGCGATGTCTTCCGGTTGTCCGACCCTTTTCAGGGGATGTTTGCCTGCTGCGGCCTCACGTCTTTCATCTGTGCCAAGCAACCGTTCAGCCAGAGGCGTGTCCGTCAGCGACGGGGCGATGGCATTCACCCGGATTGTGGGAGCCAGTTCTGCAGCAAGGCTTCTGACAAGACCCTCCACGGCACCTTTTGCCATGGCCACAGAGGCATGATAAGGCATACCCTGTGTGACAGCTACTGTGCTGAACATTACCACAGAGGCAGACTCCGATGCCTTCAAAGGTTTATAAAGGGCCTGTACAACCCGGAAAGCCGAAAGGGCATTCAACTCAAAATCTTGTCGTACCTGGTCTGGTTTCAGTCCACGCACGGGTTTGAGGTTGATGCTACCGGGGCAGTATACAAGGCCGTCTATTTTCTCCGGAATACCCTTAAAGTCAAGTTCTCCGGCTATATCCAGCTCCTGCCAGATAATATTATCAGAGTCCGGCAGGTTGCCGCGCTCCCGTGAGAAGGCATAGATTTTATGCTCATTGCTGAGAATATTGGCCAGCTTCAGGCCAATTCCTGAGCTTGCTCCGATTATGGCAATGTTTTGCATCTGTTTGTTTTTTATCTAAAAGTCAAAATGTCAAATGATTATGAAGGTAAATTCATTAAGAACTTAAAGGGATAAGGGGATTAAGACGATTATATAAAATAACAAATGAGTGGCCGGAAGGTTTAGTCTGGGTGGTTCGTAAAATTTTTATGAATTAGTTTATATACTATGCTTTTAACCTGTATACACTATTGCGCAGCATCTTATTCCGCAAGCCAGAAGGAAGTTGAGAAGTGCTGATCCACCGAAGAATGTGCCCAAAACAAATAGACGAAAAATCGTCTAAAAGGACGAAAAACCGCCACAATAATCAGCCATGAATTGCTGTCACCTGCTATTTAAAATGTTTAGGGTGTTGATAATGTGAGTATTATAAGATCATGAAAACCATTGGCATATGCTTTGCTTTCCGGGTTGATGAAAATTTCAATGAAGGCAAAAATATTTCAGACGTCTTTTATCAAACGTATTTCAACAAATTTTTTAACAAAACATTTAAATTATGAGACCAAACAGATTTCTCATTGTAGCTTTTTTAGCTTTAGCATTTATCAGGGCGCATGGTGAACAACCAGAACTGATCAATGAAGAATCCACTTTTGTAAGTTATTATGTGGAAAACCTGAATAGCAATGGTATTGAGATTGCCAATGTAAATGATATCAGTTTTTCTCTTGGTTTGCACACGGTAGCACGATTCCAGGCTCTTTCACAGGAAAACGTGCATGTGCTTTCTGGCGAAGAGTTCCTGGAACCTGTTGAGCTGGGAGCGGGTGCTCAAACTTCATTTGCAAATCTTGAATTCCGGATAAACCTGGATGATAATATTGTGGTTTTTTTTGATGGATTACTGGCCACACAAAGACACCCCAGCAGATGGTGGGGTGGAAATGGTTACATATACTTCCGGAGAATGCCTGAAAACTCTTTTCTTTCTGCTTTCAATGGAATATTTAATTATATCGATTTAAAGGTAGGTAATTTCTATGCCG
>SLEW01000112.1 GCA_007124575.1 Bacteroidales bacterium
CCCCGGCAAGACGCGTCTTGCCGGGGATCTTTTTATGTTTCAGCCATGATTTGAAGAAGCAAACAGGTGCTTCCGGCTGGCCTGCTGTGAGATGGCTGCAGGATCAGCCTTTTTCACTATATGTCATCATCATTGTCGTGTTGCGTAACGACTTTTAGGGTGTCATGGGCAATCACCAGTTCTTCGTTTGTGGGCACGACCATCACCTTTACTTTGGAGTTGTGTTTGGTGATCATCTCAAGCTTACCTCGCAGGCCGGTATTTTTTTCCACGTCAAAGTCAACACCAAGAAATTCCAGGTTTTTGCAAATTTCTTCCCGTGTCTCAGGGCCATTTTCGCCCACTCCGCCTGTAAATATGATCAGGTCAACACCTCCCAGGGCTGCAGCATATGATCCGATGTATTTGGTAATTCTGTAGAAGTACATGTCCAGTGCCAGCTGTGCCCTTTTGTGGCCTTCGTTCCAGGCAGCATTTTCGATGTCGCGCATGTCATACGATACGCCACTGATGCCCAGCACGCCGCTTTTCTTGTTGATCAGGTTGTTTGTCTCTTCGATACTGAGCCCTTTTTTGTGCATGATGTAAAGCAGGGCCCCCAGGTCGAGGTCGCCTGTGCGTGTTCCCATAAGAAGTCCTTCAACGGGAGTGAGTCCCATGGAAGTATCCACTGACTTGCCATTTTTAATGGCTGCGATAGAAGCTCCATTCCCCAGGTGGCAGGTGATGGCTTTTACGTGATCTTTGCGCATAAACAGTGCATCACATGCCTGCTCAAACACATACTTGTGGCTTGTTCCGTGAAAACCATAACGTCTTACTTTATCTTGCTCATACATCTCGTAGGGAAGTCCATACATGTAAGCGTGCGGCGGAATGGTCTGGTGGAATGCCGTGTCAAATACCGCTACCTGGGGTACTGTGGGCACGAGTTTTTCCATAGACACAATACCTTTCAGATTAGCCGGATTATGCAGGGGGGCCAGGTCGATCACCTCTTCAATGTTTTTCTTTACCTCATCGGTGATTAATACGCTGGTGCTGAAATTTTCTCCACCATGAGCGACACGATGTCCCACAGCAATAATCTCATCCACACTTTCTATCACTCCATGATTCGAATCCAACAGTGCCTTAAGGATCAGGTCTATGCCAATCTCATGATTCTTTACATCCTGGATGAGCATGTAAGGCTCTTTTCCTTTTGGCTGATGTTTGAACTCGCTATCTTTAAGCCCCACTCTTTCAAGCAGACCTTTTGCAAGGAGTTCAGCATTGTTGGCCATGTCAATCAATTGGTACTTGATGGAGGAACTTCCGCAATTGAGAACTAAAATTTTCATTTGTTTTGATACGTTTGAATAAATGTTGATACTATAATTTGGAGTTTATGTTGTGATTGTATTATCTCATACACCGGGACGTTATTTCCCGGATGGGCAGGCTGTTATTTCCCGGCAGCCTGGTTTACCGTGATGGCCACCAGGTTTACGATATCTTCCACGGAACATCCGCGGGAGAGGTCGTTGATGGGTGCTGCCATACCTTGTAACACAGGGCCCACGGCCTCAGCTCCGGCCAGGCGTTGAACCAGTTTGTATCCGATATTACCGGATTCAAGGCTCGGAAATACCAATACATTGGCCTTGCCAGCTATGGGGCTATCCGGGGCTTTTTTCTTTCCAATCGCTTCCACGATGGCGGCATCAGCCTGCATTTCCCCATCAATGAGCAGCCCAGGCTCCTTATCGCGTGCCATGTTTGTTGCCTCTGACACCTTGTCTACCATGGGGTGCTTGGCACTTCCTTTTGTAGAGAAGCTCAGCATGGCAACCCTCGGCTCAATGCCTGCAATAGCTTTTGTAGTATGGGCTGTCATCACAGCGATCTCAGCCAGCTCTTTGGCATCCGGGTCAGGGTGTACGGCACAGTCGGCGAAAACCAGGATCCCGTCTTCTCCCCAATGCTTCTCTTTCATGATCATGATGAAAGCACCGGAAACGACACTGATGCCAGGCAAGGTTTTTACAATCTGGAAAGCCGGGCGCAACACGTCACCGGTGGCATTCATGGCTCCGGCAACCTCTCCGTCAGCAACACCGTTCTTAATCAGCAAAGTGGCCAGGTATAACGGATCCTCAACGAGCTTTAACGCCTCATCTTTGGTAAGCCCTTTATGTTTGCGCAACTCATATAACATGTCTGCATAAAAGTCCTTTTCTTCAAAAGTAACCGGATCAATGATGGTGGCCTTCTCAATCGACTGCAAGCCATGCTGGCCGGCCATCTCTTTGATGGATTCATTGTTTCCTAATAAAATGATGCGGGCGATGCCTTCCGAGAGAATGACGTCAGCAGCCTTCAGGGTGCGTTCCTCCAAAGCCTCTGGCAATACAATGGTTTTGTCGTGCGAAATAGCTTTCTGCTTGATTGAATCGAGTAATTGCATGTATTTTTATTGGATTTAAACGGTTGGATATGATTGAAATTCAAATCGCAACAAAATTAGAATTAATTTGAGTTTCACCAAAGCGATTTCCTGTATATTTTTGCCATTTCTGAAAAATATCATGCGACCTTGTGTGCTTGGCAGCTGCAATATCAAACATGTGTGCTTGGCAACTGAAATATCAAATAGCCTGACCCGGCCATATATGTTTATAGTGTAGCAATCTTCCATTGTTACAACAAAAAGGCAAATAAGTATCTTTGCATAAAAAGAATATGCGGCTGCGCTGTGCTTTCACAATGTACTTGTTGATTCTGTTTCTGCTTCCGGCCGCTGTGCCGGGGGAGCAGCATGCAGATGAGGCCGGTTTTCTGC
>SLEW01000069.1 GCA_007124575.1 Bacteroidales bacterium
ACACATCGGTGGGTTCTTCTACTTCGTGGACACGTTCTTCACGGGGACCACATGATGCCAGGATAAATACCGTGGCTGCAAGAAAAATGAATGTAAGATTCTTCATAATGACAATTTGTTGGGTGTTTTACGTTCGGCTCTATGCAAAGATAATGTTTCCCGCCGTACTTTGCCACAGATATCGTTATCTTTGTGACGATGACGCCCGGGAAGCCCATATTGGCCGTTCAGAACCTTTCTGTGGATTTTTCCACGGAGGAAGGCCTTGTTCATGCAGTAAGGCATGTTGACCTGGAGTTGTTTCCGGGCAAGACCCATGGCCTGGTAGGTGAGTCGGGCTCGGGTAAGTCTGTTACGGCTCTGGCGGTAATGCGACTGCTAAGCCGCTCCGTTTCTATGATTCGTTCCGGGAGCGTGATGTTCAATCATCCGGAGTGGGGTGATACGGACCTGCTGGCTGTCTCCGATAAAAAAATGCAGCACATAAGGGGTAATCATATCTCCATGGTGTTTCAGGAGCCGATGACTTCACTTAATCCCGTACAACGTTGTGGCCGGCAGCTGACAGAGAGCCTGGTTATACATGGCAAGGCCACCCGGCATGATGCACGCAAGCGGGCTGTTGAGCTTTTTGGCGAGGTGCGTTTGCCGGCGCCGGAAAGCATAATGCATGCCTGGCCTCATGAACTTAGTGGGGGGCAAAAACAGCGTGTGATGATCGCCATGGCAATGGCTTGCAGCCCTGCCGTGCTAATTGCTGACGAGCCTACTACCGCCCTGGATGTCACCGTGCAGAAGAGCATCCTGGAGCTCATGCAGCACCTGCAGGGGCAACACAACATGGCCGTGCTTTTTATCTCTCACGACCTGGGCATCATTCATGAGGTGGCCGATACGGCATCGGTGATGCGCTATGGCAGTGTTGTTGAAACAGGAAGCGTAAGGGACCTCTTTAACAACCCCGGTCATCCGTATACAAAAGCCCTGGTAGCATGCCGCCCCCGTCTTGATGAGCGTCCGGAAAAGCTTGCCACCGTCGGAGATTTTCTTACCGAAAAAAAGGAAACAGACGCCCCCGCCACAAATGCGAACACTGTCAGGGGACCCCACCCGTGGCAGCTGAGCAGCAAAACGGAAAAGCCCCTCCTGGAAGTGAGAGGCCTGCACACCCACTTTATCACAAAAAGAAATTTCTGGGGCCGCCCTGTAGAATATCACAAGGCTGTGAACGACATCAGCTTTGAAGTTTACCCGGGCGAAACCCTCGGCCTGGTGGGAGAGTCGGGGTGCGGCAAAACGACCCTGGGCCGCAGCATCATGCGGCTGATACAAAGCCGCTCCGGACAAGTCATCTACAACGGAAGGGATCTGGCCACTTTGTCCGAAAGGGAGCTCCGTAAATTCCGCCCAAAGTTTCAGATCATCTTTCAGGATCCATACGCTTCGCTCACACCCGGCATAAGCATTGGTAATGCCATCCTGGAGCCGATGCAGGTGCACGGCATCCTGCAGAACACACAAGCAAGAAAGCGGCGCATCTCAGAACTCCTGGAAAGGGTTGGACTGGAAGCAGCACACTATTACCGCTACCCCCATGAGTTTTCTGGCGGGCAACGGCAACGTATCTGTATTGCCCGGGCACTGATCCTCGACCCGGATTTCATCGTATGCGACGAGTCGGTGTCCGCCCTGGATGTATCTGTCCAGGCACAGGTACTCAACCTCCTCAACGAGTTAAAGACCGATTTTGGCCTTACCTATGTTTTCATTTCCCATGACCTGTCGGTAGTAAAGTATATGTCGGACCGCGTCATGGTGATGCAACATGGCAGGATGGTGGAACTGGCAGATGCCGACACGATATATGCGAATCCGCAAAATGTCCACACCAGAGAACTTATTCAGGCCATCCCTGGATCCATAGACAAAGTAAAATGAATCATGCTGCAGAGAACCATGAGCGATTCATTAAAACATGAAGCCATAACTTAGACGAAGCGTATAATTGTCTTTGAAATCGGGAAAGGCATAAGGGCCGTAACGCACGGTAAACTCCGCCCCAAAACTCGAAAACCCCGAGCCAATGATGTCCACCAAGGCTATTCCTGACTCAAAAAACCCTTTTTCCATGGTATTCCAGGGTGCATTCAGGTGGTCGCCCCTGTCGCGCAGATCGCCCACACCGATGTTTGTCAGCAGCACCAGTTTGGGGTTGAAGTTTTCGCTTCTGTAAAGCAGGTTTTCAAAGTGATGATACCAGAACAGGGCAACATACCTGTCGGAAACAAATTCATCTACCCGCATGGTTGAAAAGGCGTTGAGGGTGGTCACAGAAAACCGGCGATATGAGGCCGGGGCAGTGAAACGCTTTTGCCACGGGGCATCGCCACTGAAATAACCAGCCCTTACAGTCCATTGCTGCCGGCCCAGCATGCGTATCCGAAAACTACGCTGGTATCTGCCTTCGATGCGCCAATAGTCATGCTCACCGTCCATGACACCATCAAAGCCCCTGGAAATGTTAAGGTTGATCACCGGATGGTTCCCTCCAAGGACCATGATGCGTTGTGGCGAATAGAGTAACCGTTCGCCATATGCAAGGCGGAGCTGCAAGCCCGCTTCAAAGAAACGTGTGTTCTGAGGTTTACTTATATCAGTATTGTTGGCTCCATACCTGTACATGTCGGAGAAGGCCACATCCTCCAGGGAGGCATAAGGCTTAAGGGTCAAAAAGTTGCGAAAGGTACGGAACTGCAGCCAGGCACTGTGTTGTTCGGTCATGTCCATGGTTTCCACGAAAAAAAGTCTGAGGAAGGAAGGTG
>SLEW01000292.1 GCA_007124575.1 Bacteroidales bacterium
ATAGCAAATTGCCAACAGGGAGTATATAATAAATTTGGGAAGTATGTTGTAACACACACGGAAGACCTGTATGGATTTAAATTCTATTTCAGCGATTACCAATGGGTTATGATAAGACCGTCAGGCACAGAGCCTGTATTAAGAACTTATGCTGAAGGCAAAGACAAAGAGGAAGCCCTGGATATTCTCAGGGAAACATACCATGCCATCATGAATAAGTAAAGCTTCCAGCATATAAAAATACCATATTGAGCATTTTTGTATTTTTATGCCCTCATCAAAACTTTTATTCATCTAAATTATGCCTCTGATGCCATTATCTCAGATTGCCTCAAAAATTTGCATGCTTGTTTTATTTTCCCTCATGGCGCTGAACCTGTCAGCAAATGACAATGAGCTAACTCACCCTCAGGATTTTTTTGGATTTACTCCCGGCGAAGACCGTAAGATGTTCCTGTATGAGGATTTGATTGGCTACCTTGACTTGTTGCAGGATGAATCTGATATGATGAAGCTCCTTGAACACGGAGTTTCTCCCATGGGAAGACCCATGTATATAGGGTTTGTATCTTCGGCTGAAAACATAGCCAACCTGGACCGCCTGCAGGATATAAACCGCCGTATGGCGCTTGATGGAGATATTCCCCCGGATGAGCTTGACGAGCTTATTGAAGAAGGAAAAACCTTTGTGCTGGTCACCCTGTCGATGCACTCCACAGAAGTAGCTCCCTCACAAGCTGCACCGCTGATGGCATACAACCTGATAACAGGTACCGGCAGCAATCCCCGGCATCTCGACGACGTGGTTTTTATGATGGTGCCCTGTCATAACCCTGACGGTATGAACATGATCGTGGAGCACTATAATAAATATCTCGGTACACCCTATGAAGGCAGTTCCCTGCCGGGGGTATATCACAAATATGTGGGGCACAACATAAACCGGGATTTCATAACCCTTACACAAACAGACAACCAGGCGGTTGCCGACATATACAACCAGGACTGGTTTCCTCATGTATTGGTGGAGAAGCACCAGATGGGGAGTACAGGTCCCAGGTATTTTGTGCCTCCAAACCATGATCCCATTGCTCAAAACGTAGATGAGCTGGTTTGGAACTGGACCTGGGTTTTTGGTTCAAATATGGCCAGGGATATGACTGCCAGTGGGCTCAAAGGGATTAGTCAGCATTATCTTTTTGATGATTACTGGCCCGGCTCCACGCAAACCTCCACCTGGAAGAACGTGATCAGTCTGCTTACCGAGGCCGCCTCTGTACAGCTGGCTTCCCCCATTTACATAGAAGCCAACGAATTGCAAGTGCGGGGAAAAGGCCTGTCAGAGTATAAAAAGAGCATAAACTTTCCAGCCCCATGGCCTGGTGGGTGGTGGACAATGGAAGATCTTATCACCTATGAGCTGGAGTCTGTTTACTCGCTCGTAAAAACAGCATCCCTGCACAGGGAAGATATTCTCGATTACCGTAATGAGATGGCGCGCAGGGAAATTAACAAGGGACTCACAGAGCCTCCATTCTATTATGTTTTGCCACAGGAGCAGCATGATAAGAGCGAGCTGATTGCCATGATGAAACTTCTTGAAAGGCATGGCATTCAGTTGTACCGCATGGAGCAGGACGCGGTAATGGAAGGGTTGCATATAAGCCAGGGGGATTTTATCATTCCGCTTGCTCAGCCTTTCAGGGCTTTCATTAAGGAAGTAATGGAAAGCCAGGAATTTCCGGTACGCAGGTATACCCCCGGCGGAGATATGATCAGGCCTTATGACATCACATCCTGGTCATTGCCCCTGCACAGAGGAATAAAAAGCCATGAGATAAATGCAATGTATGGCTCCGAAGAGATAGCTTACGCCAGGATCACCACAGATGATTTACAAATCCATCGCGGATTACCAGGCGATGCTGTTTACCTGCTTTTCCCATCCAGCCATAATCACAGCTATAAAGCAGCTTTCATGACGCTGGAAGCGGGTTACGACGTGGAGCGGACTACAGAAAACATGATCTGGCACGATCAGTCCATAGCCAAAGGCAGCTTCCTGATCCAGGTTAACAGAAGCAACCGCAGCTTCCTGGAGACATTGCTTGATAATCTTTACATGGCACCCGAATACCTTAATGAAAGACCTGATGTGGCTACCAGAAGCCTGGATATGCCCCGGATAGCCTTGTGCGAAACCAATTTCCATGACATGGATGCAGGTTGGACGCGCTGGCTTTTCGACACTTACGGGATCCCCTATACTGTATTAAATCCGCATGACTTTAAACAGGCAGACCTCACCGGTAGCTTCGATGTTATCATATTCCCCGACACCGGCAAAGATCAGATCATGCTCGGACACCACACCCGGGGAGGCGAGGTGTTTGTCCCCTTCTATAACCCGGAATACATCAAGGGTATGGGCAACGAAGGCTGGCAGAATGTATTGAACTTCATGTCACAGGGTGGTAACATCATATCATGGGCCCGCTCAACAGAACTTTTCTTTGGACTGATGAACCCGGGTGAAGATAAGGATGATTTCCGGTTCCCTGTGCAAAACATCTCCAGCCGCCTTGCCAATGACGGCTTCTACAGTCCGGGCTCATTCCTCAAAATCAATCTCCGGCAGGATCACCCGGTAACCCTGGGCATGGAAAACCAAATTGGTGTGTTTCATCGTAATTCACCGGTGCTCTCCACTTCCATTCCCAACTTCGGGATGGACAGAAGGGTTGTAGGCAAGTTTCCCGAAGATAAAGACCTGCTGCTTAGCGGATACAGCGAAAATGAAGACCTCCTTGAACG
>SLEW01000197.1 GCA_007124575.1 Bacteroidales bacterium
AAGGTGGCCATCCTGTATTATTATCCCAACATGCACCCCGACATGGTAGATTCGCTTGTTGACAACGGGTATAAAGGGATAGTGATCGCCGGCACCGGGCTCGGACATGTGAATAAACCGCTGTATCCAGCGCTGGAGCGGGCCAGCAAAAAAGGCGTCGCCATATATATGACCGTGCAAACTCTTTGGGGTTATGTGCAGATGTTTGTTTATGAAACCGGTCGTGAAATGATGGCGTTGGGCGTGGTGCCCGCAGAAAACATGTTGCCTGAGGTGGCCTGGGTGAAGCTGGGATGGGCTCTTGGTCAGACCGGCGACCTGGAGGAGGTAAAAAAGATCATGCTTACCCCCATGAACGACGACATCACACCGCGGGAACCCTATAATGGCTATCTTGTTTACCAGGGCGGTGTCCCCGAGGTAGAGGCCTTTATCAAGAGTTTCCGGAAATAACACAAGGCAGGTACCTGACAGATAAGCTTTTTTCTATGGCGGGGACGGGAAACAAAAAAGCCCCGCCTCGTCACAGGCAGGGCAGAAGTCTGAAGGGGTACCCGGAGCCGGGCTCGAACCGGCACGGCCGCAATGGCCACAGGATTTTAAGTCCTGAGTGTCTACCAATTCCACCATCCGGGCAAGGTTACTGGCAGATAAAAAAAAACCTCTTTTCAGAGGTGTTTTTTTTGAGCGGAAAACGGGACTCGAACCCGCGACCCCGACCTTGGCAAGGTCGTGCTCTACCAGCTGAGCTATTTCCGCGTTGTTCGCTTTTGCGATTGCAAATATACGCATTTTTTAAAACCTCAAAACAAATTTTTAAAAAACAGGAAAAAATCTTTTGATCGTACTGGTATTAAAAGAATTACCACTTATGTAACTTTTTCTCCTTCTTAAATGCTGTTAAAAATAAAGGCAGTTTATTTTAATTGATTAAATTTGTGCGCTAAAATGAGTATTAACTTTTAAGCCAATCATAGCAATGAAAAAACTGCTTAGCTTGTCGCTCCTTTTTTTAGTTTTATTTGGGAGCACGTCGTTAACTGCCCAGGAAGAGGCAAAATTTGGTCACATAAACACCAATGAATTGCTCCGTATGATGCCGGGCAGGGATCAGGCTCAAGCCGACCTTGAGAGATATGCCCAGGAGCTGGAAGAAACTTTTGCAGCAATGCAGGCCGAATTCCAGAATAAATACCAGGAGTATATTGAAAACCAGGAAAACTACTCTCAGCTTGTAAGGCAATCCAAAGAACGCGAATTGCAGAGCCTCAATGAACGTATCATGGAGTTCCAGGAGTCTGCACAGCAAGACATCATGGAACAGGAAGAGCGCTTGTTGAACCCGATCATCGAAAAAGCCCGTGAAGCTATCCAAAAAGTAGGCCGTGAACACGGGTACACCTATATTTTTGATACCAGCGGTGGCTCCATGGTGTTTTGGGAAAATGGCGAAAACGTCATGCCGCTCGTAAGAGAAGAGCTGGAGCTTGAATAAGCCCTGTACGGCAACGTTTTTTTCGGGAAAAACACCTTTTCGGTAACAGCATTTTCTGTTAACGGAAAGGTGTTTCTTTTATTCATTGCGATACCAGCCGGCGTAGGTAATGTATTTCCTTGAGATGCGCTCCAGCAGGTCACGGGTTAACTCCTGGCTGATGTCTTTTACTTTTTTTGCCGGAACGCCGGCATATACACTCCCCGGTTTAATGATCGTGTCTTCCAAAACTACTGCTCCTGCCGCAATGATGGAGTTACTGCCTACTACAGCATTATCCATCACCACCGCATTCATGCCGATTAAAACATTGTCTTCCACGGTACATCCGTGCACAATCGCTTTATGTGCTATGGATACATTATCTCCGATGCTCGTGGGTGCAGTTTCAAAAGTACAATGTATCACAGCGCCATCCTGGATGTTTACATTGTTACCAATTCTTATGTAGTGCACATCCCCGCGAACTACCGCATTAAACCAGATACTGCAATTGTCGCCGGTTACCACGTCTCCAATAACAGTTGCATTATCAGCAAGATAGCAATCCTTTCCAAAACTTGGGGTAAATCCCCTGATCGATTTTATCAGTGCCATATGGTGTGCTTGTTTTTAAATAATCAGGTGTTGTCCATGCATGTCCTTTCAGATGCCAATGAGGCTTTCCAGTGGATCCTTGCCCGTAAATAACAGGCGTTCAGGATGTTCAATATATTCTTTAAGTTTTACCAGGAAGCTTACCGACTCTTTGCCATCGATGATGCGATGATCATAAGAGAGCGCAAGGTACATCATGGGGCGTATTTCAACCTTTCCGTCTATGGCCACCGGACGCTCCATGATTTTATGCATACCCAGGATGGCACTTTGCGGCGGATTGATGATGGGAGTGGATAGCATGGAGCCGAATACGCCACCGTTTGTTATGGAGATAGTGCCTCCCTGGAGCTCTTCGATCTTGATCTTGTTATTACGTGCCCTTTCGGCCATGTCATTGATGGCCTTTTCCAACGCCGGGATGCTCTGTGTTTCTGCACTGCGGATAATGGGCACCATAAGCCCTTTGGGTGTACTCACGGCGATCCCTACATCAGCGTAATCGGGTATCACGATTTGATTACCATCAATATGACCATTTACATGGGGAAAGAAAGGAATGCTCTCCGCCACTGCTTTCACAAAGAAAGACATGAAACCCAGCTTGAAACCATATTTTTCCACGAAATCTTGCTGATACTTCTTCCGCAGGTTAAGGATGGCCGACATGTCTGCCTCATTGAAGGTGGTAAGCATGGCGGTTTCATTCTTTACAGCTA
>SLEW01000282.1 GCA_007124575.1 Bacteroidales bacterium
AGCAGATGGTGGGGTGGAAATGGTTACATATACTTCCGGAGAATGCCTGAAAACTCTTTTCTTTCTGCTTTCAATGGAATATTTAATTATATCGATTTAAAGGTAGGTAATTTCTATGCCGACTTTGGGGATGAATGGTACCGTCGTTCATTGAATGGTGACGTGCAACGCAACCCACTTGTGGGAACACCCATAGTGTCGCCTGTTGGAAATGAACCCGGATTTGAGATTATCCATAAACGTCCGCGATATGGGTTAATGGTCGGTGCGGGTATAGGAGCCCCCGAGCAAGATATGAGATCTGACAGGGGTTATTCTTTTCGCACGAAAGCATGGGTGTCTCCCATTGAGAACCTGTATCTGTCAGGCTCTTTTTATACGGCCGATCATGATGCAGGAGTTGCACGTGGCACCAATCTTTTCCGAAGAGAAAGACTGGGAGGCTCCTATTCAAGCGTATGGAATTATCACAATGACGATTCAGGAGGCGGTGAAGGCCCCGCTCAGGTTCGCATAGGCGATGGAAAAGAATTGGATGCTTTCCAGTTTGACCTTACCTGGAGACCCATTCCTTCAACTCATTTCAAGGCGCATTACGGATTTGCTGATGCATCCGGTCCCGAACCCCTGTACAATACTGAAGTCGGAACGGAAGAGTGGGCTTATTATGGTGCTGACATTACACAATATATTCACCCCAGCATTTACCTTGCTGCCCGGTATTCAGAGGCCAATGCATCCCAATTTGGTGATGTAGCCACAGGCTCTGTAAACAGATTTCAGATAGGTGCAGGAGCATGGATTAGTGACAGGATCCTCATGAAACTGGAATATGTAACCCAGGAAGCAAAAGGCTGGGACGAAGGAACAGTAGGTGTGGCTAACTTCGTTGATGTGGGACGTGATCCTAAATTCAGCGGAGTCATATTTGAAGCCTCATTTTCGCTTTAGTATAATAAAGACCGCACGTATCGAGGGTCGCATTCTGTATTTGCGACCCTCGTTTTTTCAGGCATTACCCTGAGTGCTGTAAACAAATGCCATGCTTTCGTGTTGTTTATTATGCTATATTGTGTCATCACCTGAATCAATTTGCTGATCTCATGATAAGACAGATCATTAAGCCTCTTTTACTGGTTGTGCTGCTGTTCTTGTTTGCCTGCCAGGGCCCCTCCCGCCAGGAGGAAACCTTTGATGTGGATTTCAGCGAGCCGGACAGCCCTGATGGCATGGAACCCAAAGAGCGTGATTCCGGGATTCTGCGAGTTGCTATCTCCACGGTAATCTCTCCGCGTGAGAGTTTCATCTATTATGAGGAAATGTTTGCTGCCATGGCCGCGCACCTGGATCTTCGTGTGGATTTTGTACAGCGCACATCATATGGTGAAGTGATTGAATTGCTGGCCACCAATGAGGTTGATATGGCTTTTATTTGTTCGGGTGCCTATATTGATGGTTTTGATCACCATGAACTCATGTTTGTGCCGGTTATAGAAGGGACAACTACCTACAGAGGATACATTATTACACAGGATAATGCTCCCATGCAGCGCTTTGAAGACTTTGCCGGAAAAACCTTCACCTATTCCGATCCTATGTGTTTTACGGGTAGTATTTTTGTTGATCGTCGTTTACAGGATTTTGATACCGACGTAGACGATTTTTTTGGCGAAGTGGTTTATTCTTATTCCCATGACCTGTCTATTCAGATGGTTTCCAGGCAGATTGTGGATGGTGCCGCTGTCAATGGATTAATTTTTGAATATATCAGGAAACACCAGCCAGATCTTGTAGACAATATCCGTATCATTGAAAAAACCATACCAGGTGGCATTCCTCCTGTGGTTAATTCCTTGCTGATGGATCGTCAGTTAAGGGCTGACATTCAACAATTTTTCCTTGAAATGCATCAACAGGAAAGCACCCGGGCTATACTGGATGAATTGCTGATCGATAAGTTTGTTATCGCATCAGACAGCATATATGACGGGCTAAGGGAAATTCAAAGCGCTTTAGTGCAATGATAAGACACCAGTGGTCATTGTTTTGGAAGTTTTTAATCGGCATCAGTGTCATTGTCCTGCTTTTTGGCCTGGTTCAGGCAATCATTGTCAGAAATTCCGTCGAAAACTCATTGGGAGATGAATTTGACAGACGCGGGTATTTCATTTCAACAGCTTTGGCTGAACAAGCAGCTGCATATATACTCTCCGATGATCGCGCCGGGCTCAATATGCTGATCAATGAAATCATGGCGACTGATGAGACCATCCACTATGCCTTTGTTATTGATGCTGACAGCACCATACTTGCCCACTCTTTTTCCCATTTAGTACCGGCCAAATTACTGGAGATCAATTCACCAGAAAATGACCAGGAGGTATCTGTTATCACTGTAAGGGACAAACAAAACCCCGGTCTTGTCTTCCGCGACTATAGTAAAGTAGCTATAAGCAAGAATCTTGGGACAGCGAGAATAGGTATTGTCACGGATGACATTCAAAAAAGCGTCCGGGCAACCATGCATTCACTCTGGTACATGATTGCTGTCTTTTTATTTGTTGGGCTCATCTCCGCCTTTTTTTTCTCATATATCATTGCACGACCATTGGAAGTGCTTAGTGGACATTCCAGGGACATTGACATAGAAAATATCAGGGAAGGGCTGAAAGCTATCTGCAAAAGCAAAAGCAAACCGTATTACCGGATCAGAAGAATGTTTGGTTTGAAAGATGAGATTGATGTGTTGTATGAGAATTATGTGAACATGTTGAACAGGCTGGCGGAAGCC
>SLEW01000049.1 GCA_007124575.1 Bacteroidales bacterium
AGCCTTGAGATGGAAAAAAGAAGGGAGTTCCTGCGTTCCATTGGGGGAAACATCTCATCCAGACCTGTGAACCACCTCTTTGCAAAAGTAGAATATGCCCGATGGGGAGCGAACCCCTTAACGCTTAGAAGCAAACTGTATTTCGGTAATTTCTATAATAGCCTGGAAGCATCAGCCCGGCTGGACTTCCCGGGGGAGGCCCCGTTTTACCTTGAGACACGAAGCACATACAGCCGATGGGAATATGCCAGAAGCAGTGTGTTCCTCTTCGAAGAACAAGATCCCCCCTTTCTCAAACAAAGAGAAATGAAAGATGAGCTGCTGATCAGCTATCCCATTGACAACCATCAAAAGTTTACATTTGCCGCGGCATTTGCGGGTCGCAGGGATGAGTTTTTTAATACACGGAATTTCTCAGAGCTGGACACCATGGACAGGTCTACGCTCAGGTCCTGGCTTATGGAGGCTTGTTTTGAAAAAAGCACATTAAACCGAAAACAATATCCCACCAAGGGAAACTGGCTTTATACTTCTTTCCGGGTAGTATATGGTCTGGAGGAACACCGGCCGGGAAGCACGTCCCTTGAGTCACTCACAATGGAAAAGAACCATGCCTGGATCGAGGTGCTGGCCAGGTATAAGAATTTTTTCAGAACGCGAAGCCAGTTTAATCCAGGCTTTTCCGCTGAAGCATTTCTCAGCCAGAGACCGGCATTCAGGAATTACACATCAACCTTAGCCATGGCTCAGCAATATTCACCCTTTCCCATTGCAACAACAATGTTTCTGCCGGAATTCAGAGCTAACAACTATGTTGCCGCCGGCTTGAAATCCATATTCGATATCAGCAGCAATGCAAGCATTCAGGCAGAAGCACACCTGTTTCAACCGATCAGAAATATTACAGCAAGCGAAGGACAAAAGGCCCTATTCGAAGAATATCATTTCAAACCACGACCGATGAGTAACCTGGCACTGGTATATCATACCCCGCCAGGGCCCTTAAGCTTATCCATGTCCTACTTCCATAATGAAAATGAAGCTTGGGTGTTTATGATCAATTTTGGCTTCATCTTGTTTAACAAACAAGCCTTTATGTAAATAATTTTACATAAATCAAAATAGATTATGCATCTTTGCATAAGTATTAATTACCTGATCTACAAACATTTAAACAATTGTTTCAGGCAAAAAACCAACTTGTCACACATTCAATAATCAAATCAAACCATGGACAAACAATATAAAATCCGCACAGCAAAAGATACCGATAAGGATCAAATACATCAGCTTTTCAGGGAAAGCATAGCAAGAGAAAAAAGGCTGATCAACCCTTCTCTGGTACACACCGATTTCATGTCAGAGTTTGTTGACAAGCTAATAAAAAAAGGAACCATGTTGGTGGTAGAAAACAACCACAACGAGCTCGAGCTAATAGGTGAAATACATGATTATTGTACTACCAGCTGCCATGATGAAAACGAACTCGACCTGAAAGAGTTCAGTTTTTTTTCCAGGATCGACAGCACCACTACTGAAAGAGAAACAAATCTGATAAACTGGCTTTTTGGAGAGATTCAGCATAAACACAGCAACGTATTTCGCGTGGAGCTAAATGCCCCCGTAAGCAGTTCTGCTACGGTAGATCATTACAAGAAAATGGGATTACGCGTGGAAGGGAATTACCATGGACGCCTGGGCGCCAATCCGGGCCATTTCATTCCACTGGTGCCTTTATCATGGACCAATCCATCCTTTAATTAGCCCGTTAGCAGTAATTTGACCGGCGAAAATACAAAGACCACCATTCTGTTATAAGTTATGCTTATCTTTGAAACCGGAAAATGGGAGCACCCCCTCATGCGTCCTGAATCGAGCCATGCCAATCTTCATATCAGAAATTAACAAAATTATAAACACATGAGAAACTACTTCATTTTACTAACTCTAGGACTTTTTTTTATGACAGGAAACACCGGGCACACAAACGCAAAAGACCACCATGCAGGAACTGGAGACCAGACCAAAGTACTCATCAAAACGGATAAAGGCGACATGACCGTTGCACTGCACAATGAAACCCCTAAGCATCGCGATAACTTTATTCAGCTTGTGGAAGACGGCTTTTATGAAGGGTTGCTTTTCCACAGGGTTATTGAAGGCTTTATGATCCAGACCGGCGATCCCATGAGCAAAGATGCAGTTCCAGGCGAACCATTAGGGTCAGGAGGACCCGGCTATACCATTCCCGCCGAATTTGTTCCGGAACTCATCCATCAAAAAGGCGCATTAGCTGCTGCACGGCAGGGTGATCAGGTAAACCCCGAACAGAGATCTTCAGGATCACAGTTTTATGTCGTACACGGTCGCAGGTGGAGTGATGCCGAACTCGACCAGATGGATGCCAGACGCGATACCCCCCTCACGGAATCACAAAGGGAAACCTATAAGACAAAAGGTGGCGTGCCGCACCTTGATGAGGCCTACACCGTATTTGGCCAGGTCGTGGAAGGCATGGAGGTAATAGATCGCATCGCTGCCATGGAAACCGATGACAGAGACCGGCCAGCCGAAGATGTGAGAATCAATGAAATCACAGTACTTTAAAACCACAAACAGGCAACCACGAATACGTGAGTAAAAACAAAGAACCTGTCAAACCCTTAGTTTAATCATGCTTGATAAGATCAATGCCTTGCTTGAAGAGGTAAAGGCTTTTGAGGCAAATACCCCTGAAGAAGCCGAGGCTTTCCGTGTGAAGATGCTTTCTAAAAAAGG
>SLEW01000323.1 GCA_007124575.1 Bacteroidales bacterium
ATGGAAGCAATTTTATTTCCGGGGTGGGTATAAGCGAATGCGCGCTGGCCTGCTACCATTTCGTAGCTGCCAATCTCCATCTTCTCGCCGGTCTTACCGATCATGTCCGTAACATGCTCTTCCACCCTGCGGCCTTCCATGGTGAGGTTTTTAAGCTCATCCAGGGTTGCGCAGTCATTCTTTACAGCCTGCGTTAAAATAGCCTCGGTAAAGTCTATCACGTCCTTGTTTTGGGCGACAAAGTCTGTTTCGCAGTTTAACATGATGGCATATGCCTTGTCTTTGGCATCATTGGTGGTACTAAGAACCACGCCTTCAGTGGCCGCACGGTCTGAACGGCTGCTGGCAAGCTTCTGGCCTTTCTTACGTAATATATCGATGGCTTTTTCGAAGTCGCCTTCTGTTTCCACCAGGGCTTTTTTGCAGTCCATCATGCCTGCACCTGTTCTCTTTCTTAACTCATTTACCTGAGCAGCAGATATTTTTGACATGTTTGCTTGTTTTTTTTAGTTATGATAATGGGTTGACAGGGTTCTGCAAGGCACTTATGCCTGTTTCCGCGGCCTTCTGCCACCTTTTTTGGCAGCAGGTTTGCCTGATCTGGCATCTTTTCCTTCCTTCCCTTCCTCTTTCATTTTTGCCTTTTTGGCCAGGCGTGCCTTTTTCTCTTCTACCTCTTCGGCCGACAGATCCTCATCATCAGCATCCTCCAGGGCCTGCAGTCTTTGCTCTTCCCTTGCCTTCTCCTTCTCTTTCTCTTCTTCCTCTTCGGCAGCCTTGTCTTTGTCGAGCTTACGTTCAGACAGGCCTTCCTGAATGGCTTCCGTCATGAGCTTCACGATGATGTGGATAGACTTGGAAGCGTCGTCGTTGGCCGGGATGGCGAAGTCTACATCAAGCGGATTTGCATTGGTGTCGACGATAGCAAAGGTAGGGATGTTGAGTTTTTTGGCCTCTTTCACTGCGATGTGCTCTTTGCAGATGTCGACAACAAAGATCGCGGCAGGCAGCCTGTTAAGGTCAGCGATGCTACCAAACTGTTTCTCCAGCTTGGCACGTTCGCGCATAACCTGAAGGCGCTCCCGCTTTGCCATATTGTCGAAGGTGCCGTCCTGTGCCATCTTGTCGATGGCGGCCATTTTACGCACCGCCTTACGGATCGTGGCAAAGTTGGTAAGCATGCCGCCGGGCCACCTTTCTGTGACAAAAGGCATATCTACCTCCTTAACAAGCTGACTAACAGTATCCTGCGCTTGCTTCTTGGTGGCCACAAAAAGGATCTTCTTACCTGAACGGGCGATCTGCTTCAGTGCGGCTGCAGCCTCATCTACCTTGGCAATGGTTTTGTTGAGGTCAATAATATGGATGCCATTGCGCTCCATGAAGATATAGGGTGCCATGTTGGGGTTCCACTTCCTCTTAAGGTGGCCAAAATGTACACCTGCATCTAACAGTTCGTTATAGTTTGTTCTTGCCATGATGTATTGATAATATGAATATGATTAGCGTTTGCTGAACTGGAATTTTTTCCTTGCCTTGGGCTGGCCAGGCTTCTTTCTCTCCACCATCCTGGGATCCCTTCTCAGCAATCCTTTAGCCTTCAATGGCGGTCTGTGTTCAGCATCCAATTCGATAAGGGCTTTTGATACGGCCAAACGAAGTGCCTCCGCCTGACCCTTTACACCACCCCCGTTAAGGTTGGCGTACACATCAAATTTACCCTGGTTGTTGGTTATGTTAAAGGGTTGATCTACAACATATTGCAAAGTTCCGGTGGGGAAATATGCTTTGTAATCCTTTTTATTGACGACGATTTCCCCTTTGCCTGGCTTGAGATAAACCCGGGCAATGGCGGTTTTCCTTCTTCCTGAGGTGTTGATTACGTCCATGTTACTTATTTTGTGTTGAAGTTGAGTACTTTAGGTTGTTGTGCTTCGTGCGGGTGTTCACTTCCCTGGTAAACATGCAGGTTACCGTATATCTTGCTGCCCAGCTTGTTTTTGGGAAGCATGCCCTTAATGGCTTTTTCCACCATAAAAATGGGTTTTTTTGCCATGACCTGGACGGCTGTTTTCATTCGCTGTCCGCCAGGGTAGCCGGTATGCCGGATATACTCCTTCTGATCCCACTTTTTACCAGTGAGCTGGATCTTTTCTGCGTTGATCACGATCACATGGTCGCCGCAATCAACGTGCGGGGTAAAATCAGGTTTATGCTTGCCGCGAAGTATCCTCGCCACCTGTGTGGCCATGCGTCCAAGTGTTTGACCTTCAGCATCCACAAGGTGCCACTGCTTTTCAACAGTCTCCCTGTTGGCCGACGGTGTTTTATAACTCAATGTATTCATCGTTAGGCTGTTTTGCTGTATCTGTTTGAATAATACGTACTCACCCCTTAAAAGGGGGTGCAAAGATAAAGTTTCCTTTTTGTTTCGGCAAATTTATCAACAACTAATTGTTAATAACCGCCGGAGGTCATATAATGGATAAATCAACGGGCTCAAATTCAGGGTGCAAAGATAATGTTTTTTTGGATACCAACAGATAAAGAAGTATGGAGTGTGATAATGTGTCAATGTGCTAATGTGATAATGTGATAATGTGCTAATTAAGAATGCCGGGGGGTTATTTTGAATGTTTTGGGCGTTTATGGGTGTGTGTTTTGGAACGCGGATTAACGCGGATGATTTGGAACAGCGGATGATTTGGAGCGCGGATTAACGCGGATGATTTTTCCCTGATCTGGAAAACCGTGTTTATGGATTAAAAAGGAAGCG
>SLEW01000224.1 GCA_007124575.1 Bacteroidales bacterium
GAAGCCATGGAGAAAGACCTGAGCCGGATCACCGGACTGGGTGTCAACATCCATTTTAACCAACGGGTTGACCAGGAGATGTATGACAAGATCAAGGCGGAGTCGGATTATGTCTTTGCCGGTACCGGAGCACCGCTGGCCACACCTTTATCTATAGACGGTATTGACTCGGCAGGTGTCCTCGATCCCCTGCATTTCCTTTTTGATGTGCGTAATGAAAAGCCTGCCGGCACGGGCAAACATGTGGTCATCATTGGCGGCGGCAATACCGCCATGGACGCAGCCCGCACAGCATTCCGACTGGTGGGTGAAGAAGGCACGGTAAGCATCGTATACCGCCGTACCATACGGGAGATGCCTGCCGACCAGGGCGAGATCAAAGCCGCCTATGAAGAAGGGGTGCAATTCATGGAGCTGTGTGCCCCGGAAAAAGTCCTTTCGGAAGATGGCAAGGTAACCGGAATTCGCTGCAGCCGCATGGAGCTTAAAGGCAAGGACAGCTCCGGGCGTCCAAAGCCTGTGAAGATCAGTGGCAGTGAATTTGACATCAGGTGCGACACGGTGATCCCTGCCGTCGGACAAATCGTGGAAACCGGTTTCATGGATGCAGAAAAGCTTGAAACACCAGATGGCAGCTACCTTACCCGCGTCGACAATGTCTACACCGGAGGCGATGCCATGCGCGGTGCCTCCACGGCGATCAACGCCATCGGCGACGGCAGAAAGGCAGCCGAAGAGATCCTCAAAAACGCCGGGAAAACATATCAGATCCCCAAACCCATAAAACCCGATGTGCCAGACTACAGGGAGATCATGATAAAACGGGCTACAAGAGGGTTTGCTCCCGAAATCGAAGAGCTTCCGCTGGATGAAAGGAAAAACTTCAAGCTTGTGGAAACACCGCTGGGAAAAGAGGATATTGTGAAAGAGGCGGAGCGCTGCCTGCAGTGCGATGAGGTGTGCAACACCTGTGTGACCGTATGTCCAAACCTGGCCAACCAGGCCTTCCTGACAGAACCCACAACGATACCCCTGCAAAAAGCCATCCGGCAGGGCAATGGCGAAGCCACCATCGTGGATGACGGACAGGTTGAAATAAAACAACCCGTGCAGATCCTCAATATTGGAGACTTTTGTAACGAATGCGGCAACTGCGAAACCTTTTGCCCAACCAATGATGCTCCTTACAAGGTAAAGCCAAAGGTGCATTTCAGCATGCATTCTTTTTATGACCACAAAAAGGGGTATTATCTTTCCAAGCTGAAAGACAAATACAACCTTATCTGCAAAGACAACGGGCACCTGGTTAACTTCTCAGAGCGTGAAGATCACTTTGTATATGAAACGCCGGAAGCTACCCTGACACTCGATAAAGATAATTTTCAAATCCGGGAGGCTGTTTTCTCTGACGCAACATGCAAAGAGATCCGGCTGAAGCAGGCCGCCACGATGCGTATCATTCTCACCGGAATGAAAGACATCACCAAAGCCCTGCCTTAAATCCGATCATGCCATTCCGGAAAAGTCATGACCATAACACACCATCAAAACACACCCGGAAGTTTAAACACACGATGGGGATTGCTTCCATAACCGGCTGGAATATGAGCACTTACACACCCATCAAAATGATCAAAATAAAAAAATACAAACCCATGGATATGTATTATAAAAACACCCCGGACAATCACATAAAAAGGAGCCTGACAACGGATATCCTGACTGAAAGCGATGCCCTGAAGTATCATCAGTCATTGCCGGGTTATCAGCCCACACCCTTGCACAAGCTTAACAATCTGGCCAGGCAATATGGTGTGGGAAGCATATACATGAAGGATGAGGCGCATCGTTTCGGGTTGAAAGCATTCAAGGCGCTTGGCGCGTCCTATGCCATTTACCGGATACTTCAGCAGGATGAACAGGTTGATACCTTTTGCACCGCCACAGACGGCAACCACGGCCGGGCCGTTGCCTGGTCAGCTGCAATGGCAGGAAAAAATGCGGTAGTTTTTGTGCCAGAACACACTACCAGTGCAAGAATCAAAGCCATTGAAAAAGAAGGAGCCACAGTAACCCGGGTCAAAGGGAATTATGACGTGGCTTGCGAAATTGCTGATGAAACATCCCAAAAAAAGGGGTGGAAACTGGTACAGGATACCTGTTTTGAAAATTATGAAGAAATCCCTGCTTATATCGTGTCCGGGTACATGACCATGTTCCGGGAATTGGAAGATGAGCTGCACCCGCCAGGCAAGCCTGAAGTCGACATCGTATTTCTCCAGGTTGGCGTAGGCAGTTTTGCCGCTTCAGGGATATGGTATTACCTGAACCGGTATGGCAGCAAAAGGCCCAAAATTGTGCTGGTAGAACCCTACGAGGCCGATGGTGTACTGCATTCTTTACAAGCCGGGAAAAGGTCTACTCCTGACAAAAGCTTTGACACCATTATGGCAGGACTCAATTGCGGTCTACCCTCAATGAGTGCATGGGAGATAATCCGTAGCGGTGCAGATGTGGTCATGAGTGTCAAGGATGAACTTGCAGCAAAAGCGATGCGCATGCTGTATCATCCTGCATGCAAGGATCCGCAAATCATTGCAGGAGAATCAGGAGCAGCCGGCCTCGCTGGATTTATCAACCTGATGGAAAGCAATGAACATGCACATCTCTCAGACTTCCTTAACATCAATTCCGGGTCACGCATCCTGTTTGTCAATACTGAAGGAGCCACTGACCCCCAAAACTTCCATGATATCACCTCCTCCA
>SLEW01000042.1 GCA_007124575.1 Bacteroidales bacterium
GGATAGGAGGGGTGGTGAGCTATAACAAGAGCCTGATGGCCGAGGTGGTTGCGGCAATAGACCTGGAGCACATCATCCTGGAAACAGACGCACCCTTCCTGGCTCCGGTTCCCCATCGCGGCAAGCGCAACGAAAGCGCATACGTGAAACAGGTGGCCGAAAAAGTTGCCGATATCAAAGGGGTGAGCCCGGAGGAAGTGGCCCGCGTTACTACGGGGAATGCACAGCGGTTGTTTGCACTTCCTCACCCGGTAACCCATTAACCCCATAACACGTTTTACAGCTATATCCCGGTAATTGAACAGACCCCTCACTTCAAGATCCCTCACTTCAAGATCCCTCACTTCGAGATCCCTCACTTCAAACCCCAAACCCTCTTTATGCCTGACCAGCCCCACATACTAGTAATATACACCGGCGGCACCATCGGGATGGTGGAAGACCCGGAAACCGGTGTGTTGAACCCGTTTGATTTCGAACATCTTACTGACCAGATCCCGGAGATCAGGAAGTTCAATTGCCGTATTGAGAGTATTTCCTTTGACCCCATCATCGACTCTTCCAACATGGAGCCTGGTGTATGGGTTCGTCTGGCAAAGATCATAGAAGCCCATTATGAGCAGTATGATGGGTTCGTGATTCTGCATGGGTCTGATACCATGGCCTATACAGCGTCAGCGCTGAGTTTTATGCTGGAAAACCTCTCAAAGCCTGTCGTGCTCACGGGATCGCAGCTGCCTATCGGGAAGATCCGCACCGATGGCAAGGAGAACTTCATCACTGCCATTGAGATCGCCGCTGCCCGTGAGGATGGCAGGGCTATGGTGCCTGAGGTGTGTATCTATTTTGAGTATCAGCTCTATCGTGGTAACCGCACGCATAAGTTTAATGCAGAACATTTTGAGGCTTTCCGGTCGGTCAATTACCCGGTGCTGGCAAAGGCAGGGGTGCATATAAACTACAATGAGTCAGCCATACAGAGGGCCACAGAGCAGGAGTTCCGGATCTTTACCAGCATGGATACGAATATTGCCGTGTTGAAGCTTTTTCCCGGGATCACCCGCCAGGTGGTGGCATCCCTGCTGTCTGCCGATGGCTTAAAGGCCGTCGTGATGGAAACCTATGGGTCGGGCAATGCTCCGACCAGTGAATGGTTTCAGGAGGAGGTTAAAGCGGCTTTGGAGCGGGGCCTGGTGATCTGCAATATCACCCAGTGCCAGGGAGGCTCTGTGATCATGGCAAAATATGAAACGGGCGCGTGGATGCAGAAGGCCGGCGTCTTAAGTGGTCGTGATATGACCACGGAAGCAGCCGTCACCAAGCTGATGTACCTGCTCGGCAACGGCTATTCTTCATCGAAACTAAAAAAATACTTTCAGAAATCCCTTCGGGGGGAAGTTACTCATTCGTAGGTTCAGCGAAAAACGCTTAATCTCCCTTGTAACACTTCTCTTCAAACATAAAGGGATAGCGGAAGTCCGTTGGCGGGTTGAACGTTTCCTTCACGGAACGCGGGTTGGTCCAGCGTAAAAGGTTGAGGTAACTGCCGGCCTTATCGTTGGTGCCTGACCGGCGTGAGCCTCCGAAAGGCTGCTGGCCTACCACTGATCCTGTAGGTTTGTCGTTGATGTAAAAGTTCCCTGCCGAGTACCGTAGGATCTGGCACGCTTTTACGGTGGCATACCTGTCTTTGGAGAATATGCTGCCGGTCAGTCCGTAAGGAGAAGTCTCATTGCACAGGTGCAGGGTCTTCTCGAAATCTTCATCTTCGTATACATATATAGTTAGTACCGGTCCGAAGATCTCTTCTTCCATGGTGACAAAATGTGGATCGCTGGTGAGAATTACCGTGGGGTCTATGAAGTATCCTTTGGATTTATCTGTGTCCCCGCCAAAGATCACTTCAGCATCCTGTGAGTCTTTTGCCTTGTCGATGTAGCCCTTAATTTTGTCAAAGGCCTTTTCGTCGATGACCGCGTTAACAAAGTTGCAAAAGTTGCGTACATCGCCTTTTCTGATGAGCTTGATGTTGTCGCCCACCTGTTCCCTGATTTCTGACCAGAGCGATCTGGGGATATATGCACGCGATGCAGCCGAGCATTTCTGGCCCTGGTATTCAAAAGCGCCTCGCACCAGTGCAGTGGACACCTCTTCTGTTTTGGCTGAAGGGTGTACAAAAACGTAGTCTTTACCACCTGTTTCACCCACGATGCGTGGGTATGAGCGGTACTTTTTCAGGCTGCTGCCAATGGTCTCCCAGATCTTGTCAAATGTAGTGTCTGATCCGGTGAAGTGCACTCCGCCGAGGTTCTCATCCTGGAATACGATATCGCCGATCGTGCTGCCCTGTCCTGGCAGGAAGTTGATGACACCGTCGGGCAGCCCGGCTTCCTGGTATATCTTCATCAGGTAATAATTGGAAAGCAGCGCCGTGGTGGCCGGCTTCCAAACTACGGTATTGCCCATCATGGCAGGAGCAAGCGCCAGGTTGGATGCAATCGCGGTGAAGTTAAAAGGCGTGATAGCAAACACAAAGCCTTCCAATGGCCTGTATTCAACCCTGTTAAGGTTGCCCCTTTCAGAATGAGGCTGGTCGTCATAAATATCGCTCACATAATGCGCGTTGAACCGGATGAAATCTACCGTTTCACACACGGCCTCGATTTCAGCCTGATAGGCATTCTTTCCCTGGCCCAGCATGGTGGATGCATTCATCAGGGCGCGATACTTGGTGGCAATGAGCTCTGA
>SLEW01000132.1 GCA_007124575.1 Bacteroidales bacterium
CCAACTATTTGCAATGCATCATGTGCCTCCAGCACCTCCACAAGTTCATCAGCAGCATGCTTTTCGTCATCGACGATCACTGCCCTGATGGCTTTTAGATTTGGTTTTCTCATTGCATACTTATTATGTTATGACATCTATTAATCCCATAAAGTGGTCGAAATAATCCTTTTGTCAGCAATTTATCCTAACTGGTGTTCAGGGAAACCACAACTTCTACCATGGTACCTGCGGGTCTTCCCTGCTGATCATAAAGATCGCGGATTTGATGATCTATTTGAGTCTTGTAATATTTATTATAAATGGCATAGTATTCATTCATCATATCGTGTCCTCTTCCGGTGGAATCATGGTTCCTTGCAAAAGCATGTTCCCGTCCCACCCCATTGTCGGAAATCCGTATATGAATTTTATGGTTATGCTGTTCGATCCGGATCCGGAGCATTCCATCTCCTTTCTTCCATGATAAGCCATGCTTAACGGCATTTTCCGCATAGCTCTGCAGTAACATTTTAGGAAGTTTTACTTTTTGGTCTACTTCGCGGGAAATGATTATTTCGACATCAAAAGCATGATCAAAGCGCAATTTTTCCAGTTCCAGGTAATCCTTTGTAAACTGAATTTCATCAGCCAGAGTCCTGTGCAGGGTGTCTGATGATACGACCATGGCCCGATGCAGGCGTGAAAACCTCTTTAGATAATCTGCTGCTTTCGCTGTTTCATCTTTTTTTATGGTTTGAATAACCGCGTTAATCGCATTCAGCGCAAAATGCGGGCTCAATTGGTTTTTGACCAGGTTCAGTTGCAGTTCGATGATTTTTTTCTCAATGGCTTGCTTTTTGGATAGCTGGTTTTTCTGATATTTCCTGGTCACAAAGCCGAACAGAAAAAAGACAGCATAGATGCCGGCAAAGTATGCAATGGACCAGGCGTAGTTGGGGTTTGCAGCATACCTCAGGGTATATGCGTTGCTGCCGGATTGAATATAGATGCGGGGAACATCTCCTGGCCGCTCAACAAAGGATAGGCTTGTTAAAGGTCCGTCATCAATCTGTTCGCTAATGCTAACATATCTGGCCAGATCATTCCGGAAAACCGCAACCCGGCCATTGGAGATGTCAGGTGAAATTATCTCCGGCTGACCGTCTGCCGTGAGGTCTTTACTCACCACCTGAATAGACAAGGGCACATCCAGTTCCCTGACGACCTCTCCTTTCAGTGCATCATATAGCACAGTTCCCCGATCAGAACCGGACATAACCAGCCAAAGCCCATCCTCCCGGGGCAATTGGGTTGTACGACTAAAGACATTCCCGGTACATCTGGAAAACTTCTTTCGGCCATCAGGATAAAAGACGTTCACAACGGCTGTTTCTGCATGGTTATGACGCATTTCAACAGCAGCGATCATGGGTTGTCCATCATCCATAAAATCAAATACATAGAGATGACTAACCGGTCCTGGAAACTCCACAGGTTCAAAAAGGAAATCCATATCCTGATCCAGAATCATCAGCCAATTGCTACTATCATGATATTGGTGTCGTGAGGGGGTAATGTTTGCAGTGGCAGAACCGGAAATCAGTATTTCATTCCTGCCATTACCCGTGAGATCAGCCTGTCGCAAACTGCGAATGGTATACACAGCAGCCGGAGATTTCACAAGGCTGTCTGCCGCTGCAAAATAGGCATATACATTTCGGGGACGTAATGCAAAACGGGCAGAAATGGCAAAAACCAGTTCTTTTCTCAGATCACCATTGAGATCGGTCATTTGTGTCCCCCTTATCACAGGATCAGGATGTACTTCCGGATATCCCACCCGTGTAATAAATCGTCCACGATATAATGATTCTTCATAAAGATCCTTCTCTACATTAATTTTATGAAGAAAAACGCTATCTGCAGACATGGTGAAAAGAAACAACTCATTAATGCCATCCTTATTGGTGTCGCCCATCACCGGGATACCACTAAACCTGATGTTATTCAAACTCCCATAAAAATTCCATTGCCTGAAGAGTTTTCCCTCGAAATTTCTTACCATAACAGACACACGATGGTCGTCGCTGAGTATTTGAACTTCTTCCGTATATCCATCATTGGTAATGTCGCCATACCAGTAATATTCATTCTCTCTTAACAAACTGCGCTCTTCAAGTTCAAGGACATAAGGTTTAAAATTATCCAGGAGCAATGCAATAACAATCACTGCAGGAATCAGGGGCAGCAGAAAAGGATTGATTACGGCCTGCAGTAGATTATTCATGGGCTTATGTCGAAGTTGATAAAGCTGGCTACATAGGACTTCTGCCGCCACCTGTCATAAAAAACAAAATAAATTACCATTGCAAGGTAGGTATTTTAGGACACTCCTGCAAACGGCAAAAATAAATTTTTCGTTCGGTTTACTTATTTGAAAAATAGGCTTTAAGCAGTTTTGCTTTGGCCTTGCCAACGGCTTTTTCAAGCTCACCATCTGCAGCTCTTTTAATTCCTGCCACCGAGCGGAACTCTTGCAGTAATTTTTGAGCGGTGGCTGGTCCAATGCCTTTTATCTGGCTTAGCTCCGACTGCATGCTTCCTTTTTCACGGCGCACGCGGTGATGCTTAATACCGAAGCGGTGAGCTTCATCACGCATGTGCTGAATTACTTTCAGAGTTTCCGATCTCTTGTCAATATAGAGAGGTATGCTGTCACCCGGGAAATAGATCTCTTCCAGGCGTTTGGCAATGCCAATTA
>SLEW01000189.1 GCA_007124575.1 Bacteroidales bacterium
CCTGCCAATATTTTTGTGACTTCACCCGACCGGATGAAGGATGCGATAAGAAACATCCAGGACGACCTGGTGGATCAGGCTGCTTTCCTTCGTAACACGGGCAGGCAACAGGAGGCTGAACGCCTGGAAGACAGGGTCAACTACGATCTGGAGATGATCAGAGAGCTGGGTTACTGCTCAGGCATTGAAAACTACTCAAGGTATTTTGATGGCAGGAAGCCGGGCTCGAGGCCTTTCTGCTTGCTGGACTACTTCCCGGATGATTTTTTAATGGTTATTGACGAAAGCCATGTAACGGTATCACAGATCCACGCCATGTATGGAGGCGATTTTTCACGAAAAAAGAACCTGGTGGAATATGGTTTTCGTTTACCGGCAGCGCTGGATAACCGCCCTTTAAAGTTTGAGGAGTTTGAGCAGCTCCTCCACCAGGCCATTTTTGTGAGCGCCACTCCGGCCGACTATGAGCTGAATAAAAGTGAGGGAGTTGTGGTAGAGCAGGTGATCAGACCTACCGGCTTGCTGGAACCTCCCATCGAGGTGCGTCCCAGCCTTAACCAGATCGACGACCTGCTTGAAGAGGTTAACAAACGGGAAGACCTGGGTGAGCGTGTGCTCGTTACCACCCTGACAAAGCGCATGGCAGAAGAGTTGACAAAGTATCTGACGGGCGCGGGGGTTAAATGCCGTTACATCCACTCAGATGTGGATACCCTGGAGCGCGTGGAGATCCTTCGCGACCTGCGCCTGGGCAATTTTGATGTCCTGATCGGCGTGAACCTGCTGCGCGAGGGCCTGGACCTTCCGGAAGTGTCGCTGGTGGCCATTCTGGATGCTGATAACGAAGGCTTTCTGCGTTCTGAAAGGTCACTTATCCAGACAGCTGGCCGGGCTGCGAGAAATATCAACAGCCAGGTAATCATGTACGCCGACAGAATCACCCGCTCCATGCAGGCAGCTATCGATGAAACCAACCGCAAACGGGAGAAACAACTGAAATACAACGAAGAAAACAACATCACACCTGCCCAGATCAAAAAATCCGTGGAAGCCATACATGGACAAACGGTGGTTGTGGACGCACAGGGCAAAACAAAAGCCTATGCCGGAAAAGAGACTCTTGATGTGGCTGCAGATCCCGTAGTGCAGTACATGAGCAAAGAACAACTGCAAAAAGCCATCCGGGATAGCAAAAGGCAGATGGATAAAGCGGCCAAAGAGCTTGACTTTATTGAAGCAGCCAGGCACAGGGATGACATGTACGCATTGGAAAAAATGTTTAAGGAAAAATACCTCTGATGATCACTGAAAAAAAACTTGCAGCCCACCAGGCGGAATTCCACCCCCTGTTTTTGCCTGACCTGGATCAGGATAATACCTTTTTCCTGGATCTTACCTCAGGGAATCCGGACCTGGAAAATCTGGATTATTCACATACGCACAGCCTTGGTGCTTATGTATTTAACAACCTCAGGGAAAAGAACCTTCTTTATGCCTACGGCGGATACATGGAAGACAGGGAGGTATACCGGCGCAGCCCGTTATTTGCCGGGCAGGCAGAGGAGGCCCGCAGCATTCATCTGGGTACCGACATTTGGGCACCAGCAGGAACGCCTGTTTATCTCCCGCTGAATGGCGTGGTACACAGCTTCCAGGATAACAGCAGGTATGGTGATTATGGTCCAACCATCATCATGGAACATGATCTTGATGGACATGCTTTCTATACCCTTTATGGGCATCTTGATCAGGAATCCCTTACAAAGATGAAAGAAGGCATGATGATGCATCAGGGCAGCATGCTCTGCAGCCTTGGTGATGCACCGGATAATGGTGACTGGCCACCACACCTGCATTTTCAGGTTATTGCCGACATGCAGGGAATGAAAGGGGATTTTCCGGGCGTGGCCTTTGCAAAAGACAAAGAACACTACAGGAAGATCTGTCCGGATCCTGCAGCGTTTTTTAAAAAACTCCAGAGAACGGTCAACATTATTTAAGCATTGACCTTTGGAAAAGGGCGGATGCTTGTTTTGCACGGGATATTCTGTTATTTTTGTTGCACATATTGACAATACTAAGGTTTATTCGCATGGATATATTTACAAAAGCAACTAATAAAATGGGGCCTTTGGGGCAATATGCCAGTCAGGTCCATGGATATTTTACTTTTCCTAAGCTCGAAGGAGAGATTTCCAATCGCATGATGTTTCAGGGCAAGGAAAAGCTGGTCTGGAGCCTGAACAATTATCTTGGCCTGGCCAATCATCCCGAGGTCAGGGAGGTTGACGCCAGGGCAGCGAAAGAATACGGCATGGCTTTGCCCATGGGTGCCCGCATGATGTCAGGCCAGACTGAGCAGCACGAACAGCTGGAGCAGGAGCTGGCAGATTATGTAGGCAAGGAGTCGGCATACCTCCTGAATTACGGTTACCAGGGCATGGTGTCCATTATTGATTCGCTTCTTGACCGCCAGGATGTGGTAGTATATGACTCTGAGTCACATGCCTGCATCATCGACGGGCTTCGCATGCACCTGGGTAAGCGCTATGTCTTTCCGCACAATGACATGAATAGTCTGAGAAAGCAATTGGAAAGAGCAACCAATCTGGCGGAAAAGACCTGTGGCGGTGTGCTTGTAATCACTGAAGGGGTATTTGGCATGTCGGGTGACCTGGGCAAGCTGGATGAAATTGTAGCCATGAAGAAAGATTTTAACTTCAGGCTGCTTGTGGA
>SLEW01000085.1 GCA_007124575.1 Bacteroidales bacterium
GCGGTTCTCCGCGCGAGAACGTAGGGAAAAAAGATGCGAAAAGGCTGCGCAGGGAGGGCTTTGTCCCCTGTGTGATTTACGGGGGTAAGGAACAAATCCAGTTTTACACCTCTGAAAAGAGCTTCAAGGATATTGTATATACCCCTGATGCCTGTATCATTGAAATCGACATCAAAGGCAAAAAGAAGGAAGCTGTGTTGCAAGACATCCAGTTTCATCCGGTTACTGACAACATCCTGCACGCTGACTTTCTGGAAATCTCCAAAGACAAGCCTGTGAAGATAGCCCTGCCTATCAGGGTGGTGGGCGACAGCCCGGGCGTCATTGCCGGCGGTAAAATGCTTGTGAAGAGGCGCCGTCTCGACATCAGGGCTTTGCCTGATAAGCTGCCTGCTGATATTGACATTGACATTTCTAAACTTGACATTGGTGATTCCGTCGTGGTAGGCGATCTCTCTATAGATGATGTTGAGTTTGTTGACCCCGATAATTCGGTAGTTGTCATTGTGAAGTCTGCAAGGGCAGCAATGATGGCACCTGTTGAGCCTGAAGAAGAAGAGGGCGAAGAGGAAGAAGGTGAAGAGGGCGAAGAAGGTGAAGGTGAAGAAGGCGAAGAAGCCAAAGAAGAATAGGCCTTTTGCAACCATTCCCCGGTCTGCAGGGAATTACATAACCACAGCATATATTCATGGCATAAGGTCTTCACAGGCCTTATGCCATTTTTCGTTATTTTTGACACACAGGGGGGGATTAAACAGTCATTAAGTTGTCAGAGCGCAATAATGACTATTGAATAACGCGAAGCAAATGACATCATTAATACAGGGTCAGAGCACCACAATCATCCGAAATTAAGCAACATACGAAATTATAAACAGATGAAGTACCTGATCGCCGGACTGGGCAACATCGGACCGGAATATGAAAACACCCGCCATAACATTGGTTTCATGGTTGCTGACAGGCTTGCCGGGGAGCATGAAGTGGTCTTTGCGCCCGGACGCTACGGCGACCTGGTTTCTTTTCGCAAAAAGGGACGCATATTTCACATGCTAAAGCCTTCCACCTACATGAACCGCAGCGGCCGTCCGGTGCTCTATTGGCTGAACAAAGAAAAGATACCCCTTGAAAACCTGCTGGTCATCGCCGATGATGTGGCCCTGCCATTGGGAATGCTTCGCATGCGCGCCAAAGGTGGGCCAGGTGGTCATAATGGCCTGTCAGATATTATCCATGTGTTGGGAAGCAACCAGTTTGCCAGGCTGCGTTTCGGTATCGGCGCCGACTTTCCCATCGGCTTCCAGTCACAATACGTCCTGGGTAAATGGACCGATGAAGAAATGAAGGTCGTAAACCCCCAGATAAAAGTGGCCGCGGAGATGGTGGTCAGCTTCGGGCTCCAGGGTGTACAACGCACAATGAATCAATACAACAAGAGAAGCCCGGAGTAATGTGATAATGTGCACTGCATCAGCAGCGCTAAACGATCGTGGAAAACTCAAAATGTGTGCTGATAGACTCATGGTTATGCACACGCTGGATAACATCGGCAAAGAGCTTGGAGGCGGTAAGCACGCTTACCCTGGGACATGATTTTTCTAGTGGGATGGTATCTGCCACGATCACTTCTTCAAAGACGCTCTTTTCGATCCTGTCATACGCCTTGCCGCTGAATACGGGATGTGTACAAATCGCCCGCACGCTGGTGGCTCCCTTGTCCATGATCATCTCACCGGCGCGTGTTATTGATCCTGCGGTATCAATGATATCATCTACAAGCACCACATCCTTGCCTTTCACTTCCCCGATAAGGGTCATCTGTGCAACCTCATTAGCCTTTTTCCTTTGCTTATAGCAGATGACCAGTTCGCTGTTCAGGAACTTGGCATATGCTCCTGCCCGGCGTGTTCCCCCGGTATCAGGAGAGGCCATCACCAGATTTGGAAGGTTCAGCCGTTTGAGGTATGGAACAAATATGGCGGAGGCATACATGTGGTCTACCGGCACATCAAAAAAGCCCTGTATCTGATCAGCATGCAAGTCCATGGTAACGATACGGTTAACACCCGCTGCCATCAGCAGGTTGGCTATCAGTTTGGCCCCGATAGAAACACGTGGCTTGTCTTTGCGATCCTGACGGGCAAAGCCGAAATAAGGGATCACGGCAACCACCTGTTTGGCTGAGGCTCTGCGGGCAGCATCTATCATCAGCAACAACTCCATGAGGTTATCAGACGGAGGCATGGTGCTTTGAATGATGAACACGTCGTTGCCACGAAGCGTCTCTTCAAAGGAAGGCTGAAACTCACCGTCGGCAAAATGCTGTATTAACTCTTTGCCCAGGGGCTTGCCGTAACTTTCTGCGATTTTTTCTGCAAGCACTCGCGTTGCTGATCCGGAAAACATTTTGACTACAGAGGCCATGTAAAGCTGGTTTTGACAAGGATGTAACAATATGCCGGGCCGGGAAATGCAGGAAAAAGACAATCCCGGACGCGCCATTACTTTTGACAAAATTATGAATAAAAAAGCTTTATCTCCTCTTTGCCGGGCACCAAATCCTGATTTTCTTTGTAAAATTATTTGAAATGGTTACTTTTGCACTCCCAACGACTGAAGTTTTACTCCAGATCTTGCCCGGGTGGCGGAATTGGTAGACGCGTTGGTCTCAAACACCAATGGTAGCAATACCGTGTCGGTTCGATCCCGACCCCGGGTACCAGGAACGC
>SLEW01000131.1 GCA_007124575.1 Bacteroidales bacterium
AAAGCACCTTTCTCACCCATTGATGTGGTGGAGGAGTATACCAGGCCGGCCCGTTACAAAGAGAAGGGCAAGCACATGACCAAGCCTGCCATGAGTGAGCCCGAGATGGTCTTCTTTGACCAGGTCGGCACGCTGGAAGCTTTTTATACCGATGGACTGCGGTCTCTGTTGCGTAACATGGATCATATTCCCAACATGCGCGAAAAAACGCTACGCTATCCCGGCCACATACAACTCATTCAGGCATTGAAAAAAGCAGGCTTTTTCGACACCGAGCCCATCTCCGTTAACAATACCTCTGTGAGACCTATCGACTTTACAAGCAATGTCCTTATTCGTGACTGGCAGCTTGAGCCTGATGAGAAGGAATTTACTGTGATGCGCATCCATCTGGAAGGCCTGGAGGAAGGGGAGCAAAAAAAAATAATATATGAGCTCTATGATGAGTATGATGAGAAGGAAAAGATCTCATCCATGGCCCGTACCACTGGTTTTACAGCTACCGCCAACGCCGAACTTATCCTTAGCGGAAGGTTTGTCGGCAAAGGGGTGTTTCCGCTTGAGCTTATAGGCCTGGATGAGGAATGCTTCGATTTTGTGATGGCGTATCTTAAAGAAAGAAATTTGCATTTTAAGAAAAGTGTTTTGTGACATACGGGAATGATAACACAACCTTTCCTGAAGATTTATCTGCCCATAGCCCTTGTTAAATGAAGAAAAAACCTAGCCCCAGCCAGAATTACCGGAACACCATGAAGTCTATCGGCTATGTGCCGAGAAAAAAAGCCACACAGGATGATTATGACCGCATAGGATTCATGTCGGGTCTTGAGGTTCATCAGCAGTTAAATACAGGCGAAAAGCTTTTTTGTCGTTGCCCTGCAGGGGTATACCATGATGATGACAACTATGATGCAGAGGTGATCCGGCACATGCGTCCTACCCTCAGCGAACTTGGCGAGTATGATGGTACAGCGCTCATGGAGTTTAAAACCAGGAAAAACATTGTATATCGTATTAAGAACGAGACTACCTGTACCTATGAGGTAGATGATACCCCGCCATTCACCGTTAACAGGAAGGCAGTGGACATTGCCATAGAAATATCCCTGCTGAAGAAACTGAACATCGTAGGTGAGATTCATATCACCCGTAAGCAGTATCTGGACGGCAGCATTCCAACTGGTTTTCAAAGGACGGCCATCATCGGCGTAGAAGGTGCCATTGAGCTGAAAAACAAGACGGTTCGACTTATTCAGTTAAGCCTCGAGGAAGACTCGTGCCGGGAAATTTCTGATGTTGGGCATTGGCGATTTTATAAGACGGACAGGCTTGGTATGCCATTGATTGAGACGGTTACCTATCCTGACATGGTAAATCCTGATGAGGTGGCGGAGGCCTGCCAGGTGATTCGTTTTTTGAACAGGAGTACCGGCAAGGTGCGTACGGGAATGGGGGCTGCACGGCAGGACGTGAATGTGAGTTGCCGTGGCGGAACGCGTGCTGAGATCAAAGGAGTTTCACACATCAAATGGATACCGGAGCTGACGCATAACGAAGCCTTCAGGCAGTGGGCGTTGCTGCATATCCGCGACGAGCTGAATAAACGGGTGCAAAAGCCCGAGCAATGGCAGATGGATTCACTGGAAATGAATCCCCGCGACTTCAAATTCCGGTCAAAGGCACTAAAGAGCATCAAAAATGCCGGCATGAAGCTCTATGGTGTGAAGCTTCCTTGCTTTGAAGGGATCCTTTCGCATTTTACCCAGCCCGGCCAGACATTCGCTGACGAGATCAGCGACCGGCTTAAGGTGGTGGCCTGCATTGAAAAACCGAACATGTGTGCCCAGGACAGCCTGCAGCCAATGGAGCACGGCAACACCTACAGCCAGTTACGTGACATGCTTAAAGCGGATTCGCAGGATGCTGTGATGCTTTTCTGGGGGCCGGAAGACGATATCAAAACGGCACTTGAAACCATAGATGAACGTTGCAGGATGGCCTTTGAAGGCGTGCCCAATGAAACCAGGAAGTCATTTGAAGACGGCACAACCATGTTTGAAAGGGTCCTTCCCGGCGCCGACCGCATGTATCCCGATACCGATTCACCCCCCATACCGCTTTTGGATGAGGATATTGAGCGGCTCGGGCGTAATCTGCCAACGGAAAACATCAAAGCATACAATACTTTGAAAAAGTGGGGTGTTCCTGAAGATACGCATACCTATATCTTTCGAAACAACCTCTTTCCCCTGATTGAACAAATGGTAGAAGACGGGGAGGATGCTGTGTTTGCAGCCACGCTTTTCGGGCATCGTCTGAAGTTTGTGGAAGGCCATTATGAAAAGGCACCTGGTTTCCGCTTCGAACTGGTGGCGGACATCCTTAAAACACTCCGGGAGCGCAGGCTTGCCCGGGAGCTGATCATTCCCATGCTGCCTGTAATATGGCAGCATCCCAAAATGGATGCAGACTCCATCCTGACCAGTATCGGTTTCATGCCTTTGGAAGAAGAAAAAGTGCTGGCGAACCTGCCTTTTTTGCGGAAAAAATTTGCCAGCATCCGGGTAAATGGGGGTGAACGCGTGGAAACGGACTGGCTGATGGGTCAGCTGCGGGCACATGCCTTGGGAAACATGCCCTTACCTGTTTTAAAGCAACGAATCGAGAGTGAGGTAGCAGGCAGCTCTTTATAACACAGAAGGGTATATTGTGCCGGCCGA
>SLEW01000127.1 GCA_007124575.1 Bacteroidales bacterium
AGTCAGCTACTCTAACCAACTGAGCTATGGGCCCGGTTCTTCCTCTCCAAAATAAAACCAACCCCCGCATTTTAAGAGTGCAAAGTTACAATATTCTACCCTAATTCGAAAAGATTTTTTTACTTTGTAGATAAGTATGCTTTTGGCTTTTGGCTGTTGGCTTTTGGCAAGAAGCCTAAGCACATTTAACAGCTATATGCCGTTAAATAAACGGATCCCTCACTTCGAGGTCTCTCACTTTGTTCGAGAAACGAACTTCAAAACCCACTTTATGCAAATAAAAAACATCATCTTCGACCTCGGCGGCGTCCTCCTCGACGTCGACTATGACGCTACCATACAGGCATTCAAAGAACAGAATGTCACTGACTTCGATAGTTTTTTCACCCAGGCCGCACAGGTGAAGCTCTTCGACAGGCTCGACAAAGGGGAGATCCCCCCGCAGGAGTTTCGCGACACGCTGCGCCAGCTCTCCGGCGTGCGGATCGGCGACCAACAGATCGATGAGGCCTGGAACGCCATGCTGGGACCGTTTCCGGAAGAGCGCATGACGCTTCTCAAAAAGGTGAAAACCCACTACCGGACCTTCCTGCTGAGCAATACCAATGCCATTCACTACCCGGTTTATCAGGAATATATGAAGGTGCGCTTTGGGATGAACGGTCTCGAAGATCTTTTTGAAAAGCAATACCTGTCGTACCGGATCGGTATGCGCAAGCCCGATGTGGAAATCTTTCAGCATGTTGTGGACGACAGCGGACTGCATCCCGGGGAAACCCTTTTCATTGACGACAGCCTGCAACACGTGCAGGGGGCTGAAAAGGCGGGGCTGCATGCGGTGCACCTGGATGTGCTGAACGGCAGTGATATCACACGCCTGTTCAACAAAAACGGGCTTCTATCTCATCCAGTGTCTTCATAACATCTTCGATGCGGTCTTCCGTGACCAGCCGGATACGCCAGGGTTTGAAGCCGGGGATGCCTTTAAAATACTGACTGTAGTGCTTGCGTGTTTCAAACACGGCCGTGCGTTCGCCCTTCCATTCGACCGATAACTCCAGGTGGCGCCGGCACACCTCCAGCCGTTCTTTCAGCGGGGGAGGAGGCAGCGTTTCGCCGGTGGCCAGGTAATGCTTCACCTCCTTGAATATCCAGGGGTTTCCGGTGGCTGCCCTTCCGATCATGATCCCATCCACACCATAATCCGTAAAGCTGCTAAGGGCAGAAGGCCCGTCGGTGATGTCGCCGTTGCCGATGACGGGGATGTGCATCGCCGGGTTGTCCTTCACGGCCTTGATAAGCGTCCAGTCGGCGGTGCCTTTGTACATCTGGCAGCGTGTGCGGCCGTGGATGGTCAGTGCCGCGATGCCGCAGTCCTGCAGCTGCCATGCGATGTCTTCTATGTTCTTGCTGCGCTGATCATACCCCAGCCGGGTCTTTACGGTTACCGGCGTGCTCACTGCCTCCACCACCTTTTGCGTGATGACCACCATTTTGGGCACATCGTTCATCATCCCTGAACCGGCACCCTTGGAGGCCACCTTGCGCACCGGGCAGCCGAAGTTGATGTCGATGAAGTCGGGCTCCCACCGTTCAGCCAGCTTTGCAGCCATCACCATGGCATCGGTGTTGGCGCCGAAGATCTGGACGCTCACCGGGCGCTCACCCGGATAGATGTCAAGCTTGTGCAGGCTTTTTGCGGCACCACGGATCATCCCGTCAGCAGAGATAAACTCGGTATACACCCAGTCCGCGCCCATCTCCTTGCAGATACGCCGGAACGGCGGATCGGTGATGTCCTCCATGGGGGCCAGCACCACCGGCAGCGAGGGGAAGTCCGTGTTCCCTATCCTGATTTTGCGAAAGATATGATCAACACCAGCTTGCTTCATCGATATGCAAAAGAATGATTATTTTTGAAATCTGTACAAATTTACTGAAAAGGAATGTCCGATAGAAAAAATGCCCAAATGTTAATGCGTTTGATCTATGGTGACATGCCATGAGTGAACACAGATGCCGCGTTCCATTCTTCTATTGTTGCTCCAAAACCCATTCCCATGAACAAAATAAACCTTAAAGACAACGGCACCCTCGGTGGCCTGCATCCTTTTGTAAAGCTATTGTTGCTGGGCGCTACTATGTTGTTTAGCGCCATTGTGGTATTACTTTTTGGCTTCATAATGGCAATTCCCATCTTTGGGATGGAGGTTTTCCAGGGTTACCTGGAAGGCGACCTCTCCCTGAACATGATACGTTATTTCCAGATCATCAGCCACCTGGGCCTGTTTATTGGAGCTTCGCTTGTGTTTGCTTACCTGGTGGGAAGGGATCCCCTGCATTATTTGCATGGGAAGCGCATTCCCTACGGGCGCATCATACTGTTAAGTGCGCTGATCATGCTGGTGGCAGTGCCTCTCGTTTATTTTCTCGTCCACCTGAATCAGCAGATGAGCCTGCCTGAGTCAATGAGCGGCCTGGAGGAGTGGATGCGACAAGCGGAGGACGCAGCCGAAAAGATGACAGAACGCTTGTTGAATGTCACAAGTCTGCAGGGCCTTTTGTTTAACCTCTTTATGATCGCCGTGATCCAGGCCATAGGGGAGGAGTTCATCTTCCGGGGAGCGCTGCAGCGCATCTTTCATCAGTGGACAGGCAATGCGCATGTGGCTGTGATCATCGCAGGTGTGATCTTCAGCGCCAT
>SLEW01000180.1 GCA_007124575.1 Bacteroidales bacterium
ATCGTGGTGAGCTCCACCCGCGCGCAGGAGGGCAAGACCTTCGTGGCCCTCAACCTGGCCGGCGCCCTGGCCCTGTCCAACAGGAAGACCCTGTTTATCGACGCCGACATGCGCAAGCCCCCCATGCCCATCCACGGAAGGGCATACAAGGAGCGCGGCCTCTCCAACTACCTCATCGGAAAGCTGAGCCTGGAAGACATCCTGCACCAGAGCGACGAGAACGAAAACCTGACCCTCATATCCGGTGGCACCATGCCGCCCAACCCGCCCGAGCTGCTCGACCACAAGAATATGGACACCCTGATCGACGAGCTGAAGAAGCGCTTCGACTACATCATCGTGGACACCCCGCCGCTGGGACTGGTAGCCGACGCCCAGCCGCTGCTCAAAAGAGCCGATATGGTGATGTATATCATACGGCACAACTTCAGCAAGCAGACCGACCTGGAGTTCATCCGCGACTTCAACAGCAAGACCAGCCTGAAAAGTATGGTCATCACCATCAACGACGTGAAGACCTCCATCAACCGCGGCGGCTACGGGTATGGCTACGGATACGGGTATGGATACGGTTACGGGTACGGCTATGGCCTGGGCTACGGCCTGGGGTACGAGGGTTCGAAGCCCAAAAAGAAGGGCTGGCTCAAGAAGATCTGGAAACGATGACCTATACCTTATGCGTCTACTATTATTGTGCGTGCTGATGGTTTTTTGCTTCAGCCGGCATAACAGCCTGCAGGCACAGTATTTGCCTCAGCACATCAACAATGAAGGCATTTATGACTTCCTTGATGAGATGGCTAACCTGCAGCTGATCACCCTGGCGTCTGTCGCCAGGCCTTACTCGCATGCCATGATCCGGGATAAGCTTGACCAGGTGGGCAACAGCCGCTTCGTGTTAACTTCCCGTCAGCGATATATGTTCAACCTTTACCGTCTTCATTATTCACCCCGTGGGGGCATGTCGCCCTGGCCACGCCAGGGACTATCGATTGGCAGTGTGTCTGCCCTGCCACCCGGGTATGGATACCACGATGGTGCTGTCCACGTGACTGCCCGTCCCATCCTGGAGGGTCATTACCACAGCAACACCCGTGGCGATGTGACACACATACACGGGGGAGCCGCCGTTACCAGCTACGCCGGCGATTCGTGGTCGGCCTGGGCTTCGTTGCAGAGCATCCGGCAGAGGGGCGAGATGCTTGCGCGTCCGGGGATGCTGCACCGCCACGAGGGTGGCACGTGGGCACACGACGACATCCCGGAGGAAGAGAGCAGCCACGCCTACAACGACATCCGCGGCGGGGTGGCCTACTCGTGGGGGTGGGGCAGCGTAGCCTTCCAGAAGGAGCACCTCACCTGGGGCGACCACTACCACGGGCCCAACATCCTCGACATGCGCCATAACCACCCCTCCTACCCCATGGTGGCGCTGCAGCTCAGCCCCGGCGAACGCTTCAGGTTCAACTACCACCACGGGTGGCTCAACTCCATGGTGGTCGACAGCACCAGCGTGGTCGACTTTCCCGATCACCCGCCGCGCTACGACTACTACAACAAATATTTCGCCGCCAACCTGTTCACCTTCATGCCCCTGGAAGGGCTGCACCTGTCGGCCGGCAACTCCATCGTATACAGTGCCGGCAACATGTACATCGGCAACTTCATCCCCTTCATGGTGTTTCGCGCCATGGAGCCCACACAGGCAGCCAGCGAAGGGGTCCTGAACAACCCTTCGGCCTTCATAAACATCAGCTCACGCCAGATCAGGCACCTGCACCTGTATGCTTCGTGGTATGCCAACTCGTTCAAGTTCGAGCGCCTGGGCGACAGCGAGCGGCGCAACTTCACCAGCGCCAAGGGCGGCTTCCGCCTCAGCGGCTGGCCCATAGCCAACACCGACATCACGCTGGAATACACACGCACCCTTCCGAAGACGTACGACCACCGCACGCCCATCATCACCTACGAGCACAAGGACTTCAGCCTGGGGCATTACCTCGGCCCCAATGCCACCGACCTGTACGCCTCCATAGGAGTAAAACCCGTTGGCGGCCTGGAGGTGCGCCTGTGTTACAACGACGCACAGAAAGGAAACCTTTACCCGCATGTCTACGGTGGCGCCCAGGACACGGATCCCTTTATGGAAGAGGTGGTATGGCGCAACCGCACGTTCAGCCTGGAGGCCCGCTACACCCTGTATAACAACATCGGCGTGTACGCCAGGGTGCGGCACACGAACGTGGAAGGCTTTGACGTGGACGACTACAGCGCCCGGGAATACCTGGAGATGTTCAGCCCGGATTTCTATCACGGGGAAACCACTACGCTCAGCTTCGGGATATACCTCCGCTAGAGCTGTCCGCAGATTAGAAGAGTTCGTTTACGAATGAATAATATCCACAGATGGACACAGAGTTTATCCACAGATGGACACAGAGTTTATCCACAGATTCACACAAATGCTTTTCACAGATAGACACAGATAAAACTGAAAAGAAACGGAGGTATGCGTTTTGATCCACAGATGGACACAGATGCTTTTCACAGATTAACACAGATAAAACTGAAAAGAAACGGAGGTATGTGTTTTTATCCACAGATGGACACAAATGCTTTTCACAGATAGACACAGATAAAACTGAAAAGAAACGGAGGTATGCGTTTTGATCCACAGATGGACACAAATGCTTTTCACAGAT
>SLEW01000204.1 GCA_007124575.1 Bacteroidales bacterium
GAATCCGTCACGAAGACAAATATGAAATGGAACGCCGCACGCCCATTACGCCCCGGCACGCCGAAAAGCTCATCCGGGATGAAGGCCTGGATGTGGTAGCGCAGGCTTCACCCAAAAGGGTATTCTCCGACCAGGAATACAAAGATGCGGGGGCAAGGGTTGCCCAAACGCTGGATGAGTGCCCGGTAATTTTTGGTGTCAAAGAAATTCCGGAAAAAGCTTTTGAAAAGGACAAGACCTATGTCTTTTTCAGCCATGTGATCAAGGGGCAGTCCTATAACATGCCCATGCTAAAAAAAATGATGGAGCTGGGCTGTAACCTCATTGATTATGAATGCATTGTGGATGATCAGGACAAGCGACTGATCTTTTTCGGCAAGTATGCCGGCCTTGCAGGGATGATCAACTCCCTGTGGAGCCTGGGACAACGCCTGAAAGAATATGGCTATTCAGACAATCCTTTTCTGAATGTTAAGCAGGCCCGCTATTACAACTCTTTACAGGAAGCCAAAGCAGCTGTTTCGGGTGTTGGAAGACAGATTGCTGAAAAGGGCCTCCCAAAAGACCTGCAGCCATTAACCATAGGCTTTACTGGTTACGGAAATGTGTCGGTTGGCGCCCAGGAGATCGCCAACCTGCTTCCCACCAAGGAAATCACACCAGGGCAACTGCTCGACCTGCAGAAGAGAGAGCATATTCCCCAAAACATCATCTACAAAGTGATCTTCAAGGAAGAAGACATTTCAAAACACAAGGCAAATAAGGAATTCGACTTGCAGGATTATTACCGCAACCCGCAAGACTATGAAAATAACTTTGAGCAGTATATTCCACATCTTACAGTGCTGATGAACTGCATGTACTGGGACAGCCGTTATCCACGCATTGTCACGAAGAATTACCTTAAGAAGCTGTTTGAATCAGGCAGGCCGAAACTAACCGTAATAGGCGACATCACGTGCGATCCGGATGGTTCCATAGAGTGCACCCACAAGGGAACGGAGATCGAAGATCCTGTTTTTGTGTATGACCCAGACACCGGAAAGCCCTCCATGGGGTTCACGGGAAATGGCATCCTGGTTATGGCCGTGGATATTCTGCCAAGTGAGCTGCCCAGAGATTCATCCATGACATTCGCCAATGCATTGTATCCCTTTATAAAGCCCATTGCTGAGGCTGATTATGGCGTGGAATTTAATCAACTGCAGCTGCCTCCGGCCATAAAAAAAGCTTTGATCCTTCATCAGGGAAAGCTGACGCCTGATTATAAATATATTTCGAAATACTTATAAGGGATGATTTTATCCTAATGATAATACTCCCCTTATGCAGGTTAATATTAGCTTAGAAAAACAAATTAGTATCTCACAATAAAAATTATCAGATTATGAAGAAAGTATTAATTCTTGGAGCAGGAATGGTTGTTAAACCCATAGTAACGTATTTACTTGAAAAAGATGTGTTGGTGACGGTAGCAAGTCGTACCAAATCAAAGGCTGATGACATGATTTCAGGTCACAAAAACGGAACTGCCATCGAGTGGACTGTGGATGACACTAGCACCCTGGATCGAATGGTGAAGGAACACGATCTCACCGTGAGCTTGTTACCCTGGATACATCATATCATGGTTGCCAAGCATTGCATCAGGCACAGGAAGAACATGGTTACCACCTCTTATGTCAAGCCTGAAATGAAGGCTCTGGATCAGGAAGCCAGGGATGCCGGCATTATCATTCTGAATGAGCTTGGCCTTGATCCGGGTATTGACCACATGTCGGCCATGCGGATCATAGACCATGTACATGATAATGGAGGTAAGATTGAAGAATTTTACAGTATATGCGGCGCATTGCCGGCACCAGAAGTAGCTGATGATAATCCATTCCGTTACAAGTTTAGCTGGAGCCCGAAAGGCGTGGTGCTTGCAGGAAACAACGACGGTCGCTACCTGCGTCATGGCAAAGAAGTATATGTACCCACTGAGGATCTTTTTAAAAACCCCTTGATGATTGATTTCCCAAAGGTTGGAAAATTAGATATTTACCCCAACCGCGACAGCATGCCCTATATTGACCTGTATGGCATACCGGAAACCAAAACCATGATGCGTGGAACATTCAGATATCCCGGCTGGTGTGAAAGCATGGATGCCATGAAGACCCTCAAGCTCATCACCAATGACACCTATGATTTCACCGGAAAAACATATGCTGAGATGGTAGCCATGCTTATGGGTGAAGATAATGCTGACAATATTAAGGAAAAAGTGGCGGTCTTTCTGAATATACCACAAGACGCGCATGCCATTAAGGCCATGGAATGGCTCGGATTGTTTGAAAATACACGTATGGGTCGTCGCCGGGATACACCCTTTGAGATCATATCTGATCTGATGATAGATAAAATGATGCTTGGCAAAAAAGAGCGCGACATGGTTGCCATGCAACATGTATTCCTGGCTTCATATCCTGGCGGCAAAAAAGAAGTGATCAAGTCGTCAATGCTCGACTCAGGCACCCAGGAAACGGATACTGCCATTGCCCGTACAGTAGCCCTGCCTGCAGCTGTTGGTGTAGAGATGATACTAAATGGTGAAATATCAGAGAAAGGCGTACACATTCCGGTAATACCGGAAATTTACAACCCCATCCTGAATGCACTGGAGACCATGGACATTAGCATGGATGAGCAATTTGGCCTTCCTGAGAACGAAATTATTCAGTAATACAGGAAAAGGAACATCAGGCTTTCAGTATGTTGTCCTCGATCCAGTCAGCGATTTTGCGGTCATTTGACAGGTGTGGCACCTTGTTTTGTCCGCCCAGTTTGCCAACGGATTTCATATAACGGTTGAATGTGTTTTTAGGCACCTTCTCAACTATTGCACGTTGCAATATGTTACCTGAAACCAGGTCTTTGTAGTAGGGATTTCTCTCCTGCAAGGATTTGTCCAGAATTTCTGCAAATTGTTTCATGTCATCCGGCTCTTTGCTAAACTCAACAAACCACTGATGACAGGGCAGGCCATCCGGGTTGTCGACGAGCGGAGCCAGCGTAAATTCGGTAACGAGGGTTCCCGTATTTTTGGCAGCCTCCGTTATGGCCTCTTCTGCCTCTTCTACGATCACGTGCTCGCCGAAAGCTGAAGTAAAATGGCTGAGCCGGCCTGTCGACACAAAACGATAAGGCTCAAGCGAGACAAAACGTATGGTGTCTCCTATATTATAACCCCATAATCCGGCATTGGTATTCAGGATCATCACATAATTGACATCTTTCTCCACCCCGGATAATGGCACCCTTGGAGGATTCTCATCATTAAACTGATCTGCCGGGATAAACTCATAAAAAATGCCGGCATCCGGGATCAGCAGCAAGCCCTGTGAAGGCCATTCATCCTGGAAGCCGATAAAACCCTCAGAGGCAGGAAATGTCTCCAGGGAAGGCACTTCCTTCCCAATCAGATCATAAAATTTCTTCCTGTAAGGCTGAAAATTAACACCACCATAGACGAAGAGCGCAAATTCCGGGAATATTTCAGAAATGGTAGATTTACCGGAACGTTCGATTAACCGTTCGAAATACATTTCCACCCATGGCGGGATACCGCTGATCAGGCTCATGTTCTTGCTAATTGACTCCTCTACAATGGCGTCGAGCTTTTTTTCCCAGTCATCGATGCAATTGATGTCATAGGATGGCAAGCGGCGCTTACGCAGATAAGCCGGTACGTGTCTGTGAGATATCCCGGAAAGCCTCCCGGTGGGGATATCGCCACTGGTGTCGAGTTCAGGACTTCCGGAGATAAAAATCATCCTCCCCCGCAGAAAGTCGGTGCGACCGGTTTTCAGCAAATACATGAGCAAGCCATGTCTGGCAGAGTTCACATGATGAGGCATGGATTCTTTGGTGATGGGAATATATTTAACCCCGGAAGTGGTTCCTGATGTTTTAGACAGGTACATGGGCCTTCCCGGCCAAAGCACGTCGTTTTCCCCTTTCAGGATCTTGTCTATATAAGGTTTGGTAGCCTCATAGTCGCGAATAGGTACACGTGCCTTAAAATCCTCATAATTGTGAATACCCTTGAAATCGTGGTCCTTGCCAAAGGTGGTGGTACTGCCTTTTTGCACCAACTCATTGAATATGCGCTCCTGGATTTTCACCGCATCGCGATACCAGCGATCGAACCGTGGTTTGCTGAATTTTGCCATTAATTTGGCTCCCAGTGATATTATCATAAATCTTTGGTTTTGTTTTAATGCTGAATGTTTATTTTTTTATTTGTCTTATCCTATTAATAATCAGCTAATACAAGCTTGCCGGATCCCATTTTTAAGTTATTTGTTGAGATGTTTGGTTCCATCATAAAGTGGTGCAGGTTGTATAATTCAGTTGTCCTCTGTATTGCCGGTTATGGGTTCTTCAACTTCCAGTAGGTTTTTGATCAGCCTTGCATATACCTCTATTCCCTTATCCAGTTCGTCTATAGGAAACCGTTCATCAAAATAATGGATGGATTCCATGAGCTCTTCGGACATGATGGCCGGGAGTAATCCATAGGAAGGAACACCCTGGCGCCGGAAAAAGCGGTTATCGTTGATGGCAACAAACATAAACGGCACAACTACGGCCTCGTTAAACACATGCATAATACTTTCCTCCATGGCTTTATAATATTCTCCTTGTGGCGAAACCGGCGACTCAGGACTGCTTTGCAACACATTGACATCCACTTTATATGGCATGACAATGGTTTTCACCTGATCAAGAAAATCGTCTTCACTGGTGCCGGGCAGAAGGCGACAATCAAACACCGCGCGGGTTCTTGTGGGTATTTGATTATAGGCTCCTTCAGAGGTTTTCACATGGGTAAGCGTAATGGTATTGGTAAGCATGGAAGAAATAAGCGGGTCTCTCCTGATAAGCGGACTAAGTATCGGCCCATAAAAATGGATGCGCTGCATTACCCGTTTGAGAATGCCTTGCTCATATTCAGCAATAACCTGTAATGCATCTCTCACTATTGGAGCAATAAACACTTTTGGTTTTGATTCCAACAAAGCGCTTGTGGCCTTAACAACATCCTTGCTGGAATAATGCGATCTCGGTATGGATCCATGGCCGGAAGTTGTAGCCTGGGAAGTTATTTCCAGGAACATTCTGCGTTTTTGAATCACCTCCACCCCGAAAACAGTTTTTTCCGGATCTGCCCGGACCAGTCCGCCGAGCCCGGCACCTCCCTCGCCATAGACAGCAACAGGATTTAGTTCTTCGAGATACTGAGATGCAATGATGCGGGCCCCTTTATCCCCCCCGGTCTCTTCTCCTGATACGGCGAGCATGCTAATATTATACGGGAGGTCTTCGCTGGCGGCTAACTCAACAAACTGTTTAATAGCAAAGAACTGCATCACCCCCATGGCTTTGTTGTCGATCGCTCCCCGGCCCCAGACCTTGCCGTCAGCAATTTTACCTGAGAAAGGCGGGTAAGTCCATCCTTCCGGCTCCCCGGGAGGCACCACGTCAATATGCGTCAAAAACACGATGTTAGGCTTCCGCTGACCCAACGGGTAAAGTGATGCAGCAAAATTATAGCTGTCCGGTTCATCAGTAAACACGTGCACGTGAAGGCCATGATCCCTGCATACCCGGGAAAAAAATTCTCCTGCCTCCTCCTCTTCGCCGGACACAGACGGGATTTGAACATAGGCACTTAACAATTCAGCAGGGGTAGTATTAGCTGCCTGACCATCGTATGCATGTACTGTCCCAGAAATCAGAATCACAAACAAGGCAAACAGAAATGCAAGGATAGAAAAACACTGAATGAAAGGATTGCCCTTCTTTACTGATATACATTTTTTGCCGGAAAGCTGATTTGAAATCATATTTTTACCAGGTGATCATTTTATGAATAGCCAACTTTGATTTTTTTAAAACACAATACACCCTGTCCGCCATGATTTGCGGAAATATATCGGTTTTCTGTATAACGAGAACCCTTCGTTATTATTCTTACTCATAAAGGTAATAAAATATGTCCAACCTCAAACTACGGACAGCCCAGGTACTGACCCTGCAGATCCCTCAGAATAATTATGGTGGCCGGCAACATACATAGGTCCTGCAACCTCAACTTTCAAACCTCAAACCTATAAGCCCTGCAAGCTTCATCCCTTTTATTTCACCACTTTATCCCATCCCGTTTTTGAAAGCAGGTAATAGATGATAATTGCCGCCACGGCGGCCACTCCCAGGTAAATAACAGCCTGGGCATACTCCCCGAAAATGAGGCGCCCGATACCAAAGAGGGAGAATAGCACGAGCACACATCCTGCAATATAGTTTATGAACAAAGCCTTATAACCCCGGTCACCTTTTACATGTGGCATCTGGCGGGCAATGACCTTCCAGCCGGGGCCGCCGGGGTGTACCTTTTCATAAAAGCTTTTAAGGGTTTTCATGTCGGCAGGCCGCGTAAAGTAGGTTACGGTAAGCCAAACAAGTGTTGACCATATCACGATGATGATCAGCGTACTTTCATAACTTAAGCCATATCTGAAAACAAGTATGGGGTAAATAGCGTAAGGTGCTATCATTGCCGCGATTTCTGACCAGGCATTGATACGCCACCAGAACCAGCGCAACAGCAGTACCAGTCCAATACCTCCGCTGCAAGCCAGAATGAAGCGCCAGGCGTCGCTGATCATGTCAAACTGTGTTGTTACGATAAGGGAAAACAACATGAGTACGATGGTGGTGATACGGGATATTTTCACATAATAACGCTCACTTCTCCCCGGTTTGATAAATGGTCTGAAAAGGTCATTTACGATATAGGAGGCGCCCCACACTGTTTGTGATGACATGGTAGACATGTACGCTGAAAGGAAGGCAGCCAGCAGCAGGCCAAGCAGCCCGGTGGGAAGCAGGTCTCGGATCACCATGACATAGGTGGCTCCTTTGTCTGCTTCATGGGGATACAGCACCAGTGCGACGAGGGCTACGATGATCCACGGCCAGGGCCTGATAGCAAAATGTGCGATCTGAAACCACAGCGTGGCAAGCAGAGAATGCTTTTCATCCTTTGCTGACATCATGCGCTGGGCCACATAGCCTCCCCCGCCGGGCTCAGCACCAGGATACCAGCTCGCCCACCATTGCACTCCCAGATAAGCAACCAGCGCTACCACACTCATCTGCAACATGCCCTTACCCGTATCCACTGCACTACCACCCTCCACGACAGGAAAAAAGTCAAAAACCCATCCCACATCTGACAATTCTGCCTGTAAACCAGAAACGCCTCCCACATGGTCAAGTGCTACAACTGCCAGGATAATGCTTCCTCCCATGGCTATCACAAACTGGAAGGTATCGGTAACGGATACACCCCAAAGTCCCGACAGCGCAGAATACAGCGCAACAAAAGCCATCATGATGCCCACTACAATCAAATGGGAAGTGAAATCAATGCCCAGGAGGGTAATCTGTGTTATCCCAAATACAGTCAGATCAGGAAACATAACTTCAAGGATCTTTACCATGGCAAGATTTACCCACGCCATCACCACGGCATTCATAATAATGCCTATGTACACAGCACGAAAGCCCCGCAGGAAACGGGCAGATTTGCCGGAATACCTGATGGACACAAATTCTGCATCTGTCATGATGTTTGCACGGCGCCACAAACGGGCAAAGAAAAACACGGTAAGCATTCCGCCAAAAAGCATGTTCCACCACAGCCAGTTACCGCTAATGCCGCTCTCGGCGACAAGCTCTGTGACTGCCAGCGGCGTGTCGGCGGCAAAAGTAGTGGCCACCATGCTGGTGCCCGCAACATACCAGGGCAGGTTACGGCCCGAAAGAAAGAACTCACTGGTGCTGCGACTGGCACGGCGCGATAAATATATGCCAACACCAATGCTGAGCACTAAAAAGGAAATGATAACGATCCAATCAAACAAATGGATATGCATGACACATGTATTTCGTAATGCTCTTAAAGAAATTAATTAAAACATAAAGATGGTTCCAAATATAAACATTGTGAAGTATTTTCCGCTCAACAAAAAACCACTTCAGCAACATCGTTAAAACATTTAGCTTTAGCCTATATATTAATATAATTGCACGAATAGAAAAAATTAAATATTTTTGTTTATTGTCATTTTAATAAAAAACACATTTAATATGCTATTACTGGAAGTGAATTTTCAAGAAATTCTGGATTCAGCGGGTCAATTTATTGTTATTTACGGACTCCGTTTCCTGGGAGCTGTCATACTCTTAATCGTCGGTCTGTGGCTGTCGGGCAAGGCCAGCAAGATATTGTACAGTATGATGGAAAAGCGTGAAGTAGAACCATCTCTGCGTAGCTTCCTGAAAAGCTTTTTCAGCACTTTGTTGAAAATTTTGGTCATTATTACCATTTTCACACTTGTGGGTGTGCCCATGACATCTTTTATTGCCATTATAGGTGCAGCTGGTCTTGCTATAGGTCTCGCACTGTCCGGCACACTGCAGAATTTCGCGGGAGGTGTCCTTCTTCTCATAATCAAACCCTTTAAGGTCGGCGACTTTATTGAAGCACAGGGTTTCATGGGTACAGTAAAAGACATCCAGATCTTTAATACAATACTTCAAACCATAGACAATGTGATTGTTGTTATCCCAAATGGAGGCTTATCCACAGAGAGTGTGACCAATTATTCTGTTAACCCCACACGTCGTGGCCAGTGGGTTTTTGGCATTGCCTACGGAGACAGCGTCGAAACAGCCAAAAAAGCGATCATGGGCGTTTTGGAAAACGACCCGCGCGTGCTAAAAGATCCGGAGCCGATGATCTTCCTTTCAAAACTTAATGACAGTTCTGTCGACATTACCGTGAGGGCCTGGGCAAAAGCAGAAGATTTCTGGCCTTTCAGCTTTGCCATCCATGAAAAGGTTTATGATGCCTTTAACAAAGAAGGTGTCAACATCCCCTTCCCGCAAATGGATGTGCATCTTCACAAAAAAGAAAAAGAATGATCCGATTTATTCTAAACAATAAAGAAGTACAGACCGATCTGTATGCCGGCTCTACGCTGCTTGACTTCATACGTTACCACAAGCATCTGACAGGAACAAAAATTGGTTGCAGGGAAGGTGATTGTGGAGCATGTACCGTGCTGGAAGGACAGCTGCGTGAAGGCCGCATCATCTACCGAAGCATTGTGTCGTGTCTGGCCCCGCTGGGCAATGCCCATGGCAAGCACATCGTCACCATTGAAGGCATCAGCACAGAGCATTTAAATCCTGCACAGAAGGCTTTTGTTGACCATGGAGGTACGCAGTGTGGGATATGCACACCGGGCTTCGTGGTGTCGCTTACAGGATACACGATGGATCCCAGCCCTGCTGACCCGGAGAAGGCCATTGACTCCATGAACGGAAACATATGCCGTTGCACTGGGTACAAATCGATACAACGCGCAGCGATCACGGTGGCCAACATGCTTGAAGAGAAAAATCCGGATAACCCCATCGGCTGGCTGGTGAGCCAGGGATTTCTTCCGGCCTGGTTTGTGAGCATACCTGAGCGGCTAGCTGCCCTCCAGGCAAAAAAGGAAGGCAGCACCCATGCCACCATGATGATCGGAGGAGGTACTGATCTTATGGTGCAGCAGCCTGATAAGCTCGCAGAGACAGACCCTTACCTGCTCTTTGATCGTGAAGAGCTTAAGGGCATCCGCGAAGAGGACGGCAAGTGTGTGGTTGGAGCTGCTGCTACAGCCACAGATATCATGAAGTCTATGGAATTGCGCACCTACTTCCCGCGCCTGGACGAGCACTTCTTTCTTGTGTCTTCAGAGCCCATCAGAAACATGGGAACCATAGGTGGCAACATTGTAAACGCTTCTCCCATTGCTGACCTCGTGGCGATGTTCATGGTACTTGATACAGAATTGGAGCTATATCACCCAAAAACAGGCAATAAAAGACAGGTTCCCCTGAACAAGTTTTACAAGGGATATAAAAAGATGGATAAAGAAGCGGAAGAGATTATCCGCCACCTGACCTTCCCCACCCCCGGAGAAAACACACGCTTCAACTTCGAAAAAGTAAGCCGGCGAACAACCCTGGATATTGCCAGTGTGAATACTGCTATATTTCTTGACCTGGACAAGGATAAAATAAAAAAAGCGAATGTTTCCATGGGGGGCGTAGCACCTGTTCCCCTTTTTCTTGAAAAGACAAGCGCCTTTCTGAAAGGGAAAAAAGTGAGTGCACCGGTTATCCTAAAAGCTGCTGAAATCCTGAACGGAGAAATAGCCCCTATCAGCGATGTCCGCGGAAGCAAAGAGTACAAGCGCCTACTTGCACGGCAACTGTTTTTCGCCCACTTTATTGAATTGTTTCCCGA